>NZ_CVPE01000005.1:0-300000 GCF_001049895.1 Rubeoparvulum massiliense | reverse complement strand
GTGTTTAGAGAAGAACTACAAGAAGTGTTAAAGGATTTCTTTAATGAAATTGAGGCTGAAATTATCAAAAATCTATCAGTTGATTTTAATCGGGATTTACATGTTATCGATACTGTACAATATGGTCTTCTTGTTGCGAATATTATTATGCCCTTTAGTATTCACTTAGAAAATAAACGTGGTAATATTCCCTATGAAATGCAGGACACGATGGTATTACCATTACATGTATATAGAGTTATTAAAGATGTGATTACTCAGACTAACATTGTTTTACAGACAATTATTCCAGGTCTTCAAATAAAGATTAGAGAGATTAATACTCAAAAGTTAAGTGATGGAAAGGAAGGCATAAGGTTTGAGTTCCTCTCTAAAAGGGGAGAAATTGAGCTTCCCCTCAGAAGTGAGTCTGAAGGAATTTTGAAAATCATCTCTATTTTGAGTACACTCATTGCTGTTTATAATAACTCAAATGCATGCGTTGTGGTTGATGAACTTGATGCTGGAATTTTTGAATATCTACTTGGAGAGTTATTAGAAGTATTACATGACAATGGAAAGGGACAACTGCTTTTCACATCGCATAATTTACGTATTTTAGAAGTGCTACCGATTCGCAATTTATGGTTTACAACACCAAATGAAAATAATCGTTATCTCCAATTAAAGGGTGTGAAAAAATTAAGTAATGCACGAGATATTTATCTACGTGCTATACAGTTAGGTGGCCAAGACGAAGAGATTTATGCTGAAACTAATCTCTATGATATTAAAAGAGCCTTTAGAAAAGCAGGAGAATCAAACGGTGAAAGCCATGAATAAAGCGGTTTTATTGATTGTTGAAGGTCCATGTGAAGAAGTCCTATTAATCGATCGCTTACGGGAGCTCTTTGAAAATCACAAGATCCGTTTTTATATTCAGGGTGGTGATATGTTCAGTGATTTTCGTAATAGACAGCGCTCAATCAAGGCGATTGTAGGTGAAACTGTAAAAAAATATATGAACAAGTATAAATTTAAACCTGAGGATATCTTGGCAGTCTTACAGATTATTGATACTGATGGATGCTTTATTCCGGAAGGAAATATTAAAATTGATGTAAATCAGGGGACCAAAACTTTGTACTGCCAGGATAATATATGTGTTATTGATGAAGAGCAAAAGAGACGTATAATTGAGAGAAATGAGCAAAAAAGCCGTAATGTAAAAATAATGAAAACCTCATCTAAAATACTTGAGAATAAAATTGATTATAGAATATACTATTTTTCAAGAAACTTGGAGCATGCATTGTTTAATGAACCGAATCCAAATGAAGAAACGAAGATTTCAGATGTAGAAAGATTTTTGGATGATTTGGAGGTACCGGTAGAGGATTTTTTAAGAGAATACATTCCTAGTTCTAGTAGTGATGATTATGGGGTGAAATATTTAGAGAGCTGGCAACAGGTTGAACAAGGTTTAGCTTCCTTACATCGGTATACAAATGTACCATTGCTTTTTGAATTTATTCAATTATCTTCCTCTACTATTGAATCTTAAGAAGGTAACAAGCTTAAAGAAATCACTCCGTAAAAATATAGGGGTGTAAACTCACACCCCCACAAATCGCTTCACTCGCTCATTCTCCATATTCCCAAAGAACTCCTCATTACTCCCCTCTTCAATGATTCGACCATCTTCCATAAAGATCACGCGCTGCGCCACCCGCTTGGCAAAGTTCATATCATGGGTGATAAGAAGAATCCCCATGCCGGTTGCAGCTAAACGTTCAATGGTTAAGGCGATGCCTTCTCTGAGCTCAGGATCGAGAGCGGAGGTAGGCTCATCCAGGCTCATAATCTTCGGCTCTAAGGCACAGGCCCGCGCGATGGCCACCCGTTGTCGCTGTCCCCCTGATAGTTGGTAAGGATAGGCGTCTGCCTTATCGGACAACTCTAGCATCTCTAGTAGTTCTATTGCTTTCGTCGTCGCAGCTTGCTTCGAGATTCCATACGAGTGAATAGGAGCTGCTGTAATATTCTCTAGCACGGACATATGGGGGAAGAGATTGAAGTTTTGAAAAACCAAGCCGATCTCCTTCCGAATCTTCCGCAGCTGAGCAGACTTGGCATAGACACTATGACCCGCTTCATCTCGACATAGATCCATACCTGCGATCTGAACCGTGCCTCGGTCACACTTTTCAAGGTGATTGATGCAACGGAGTAGGGTGGTCTTGCCTGCCCCCGATCGTCCTAAGATGGCGAGGATCTCCCCAGTCGCTAATTGGAAGTTAATATTTTGTAGGACTGGCTTCCCATCGAAGCTCTTTGATAATCCCTCTACCTTGAGTGTCATGCTCCTCGTTCCCTTCATTCAATATCATTGATAATAGGCATGTCGTTTCTCTAGCTTTTTAAAGAGACTGGTTAGGATTGCCGTTAGCCCTAAGTAAAAGATGCCCACCATCACGAGCGGTGTCAATGAGGCATCACGGTTGGAAGCGATTTTCCCAGCACGTAAGAGATCACCGAGGCCCACCACATAGACCAAAGCCGTATCCTTTACCAGGGTGATCACTTCATTGGCGACGGAGGGTAGGACGATCTTCATCATTTGCGGCAGGATGATCTTGAAGAAGGTCTTTGTCGGTGTAAAACCCAGCACTTTCGCTGCTTCATACTGTCCTTTATCAATAGCGGCAATACCGCCTCGGAAGATTTCACCGAAATAGGCAGCATAGTTGAGAGAGAAGGCAACGATAACGGCAGGAAAACGCTCAACGGTAATGCCCACAATCGGTAAGCCAAAGAAGATGAAGACGATTTGCAACAGCAGTGGTGTACCCCGCATGATCCAGATATAGAATTGCAGCAGAGCTACCAGTGGTTTAAATTTGGAGAGCCTACCTATCGCTACGAGGATCCCTAAAGGGATGGAAAGGACTAGTGTGATAAAGAACACCTGTAAGGTGGTCACTAGTCCAGATAGCAATGCAGGCATCAGTGTGATGATATAGTCCATCATCGATCACAACCCTTTATCTACATAATTAATAGAGTTTCAGCACTTCATCAATACTTCATTGTGCAACTCCCTGTGATGCTCTTCTTATTTGGCGAACCATTTTTGATAAATCTTATCATAGGAGCCATCTTGCTTCATTTCAGCTAAGGCTTGATTCACGAGTTCTACTAATTGCTTGTCACCTTTTCTCATGCCGATTCCATACTCTTCTTTTCCAAAGTCCTCTTCTAGTACCTTGAATTGATCTTCTCCACGTTGCTTAATATAGTAACGAGCTAAGACCTCATCAGCTACCACTGCATCTGCCCGTCCTGCTTCCAAATCCAAGAAAGCTTCATTATTGGTATCGAATACGATCGGCTCTCCACCAGCAAAAGCACTGACTAGTTCAGGCTCGGTATTCATCGCATCCACGGCACTGGAACCGCTCTGGGCAGCCACCTTTTTCCCTGCAAGGTCTTGTTTAGTGTTGATATCAGAACCTGCAAGCGTAATGATAATCTGACTATTTTCGAGGTAAGGGGTAGAGAATGCTACTTTCTCTTTTCGTTCCTCGGTAATGGAGTAACCGTTCCAGATTAAATCGATGTTGCCGGCATTCAATTCAGATTCCTTCATCGCCCAATCAATAGGCTGGAACTTCACCTCTAGACCGATCCGCTTGAACACTTCCTTGGCTAGATCCACATCAAAGCCAACAATTTCATTATTCGCATCACGGAAGCCCATAGGTGCAAATGTATCATCAAGGCCCATGACGATTTGACCTTTTTCTTTAATCTTAGGGAATGTATCCTCTGTAGCTTTATCGGAAGAACAGCCTGCTAAGCCAATCATACTTACGAGGAATACTAGTGTGCCAATGATCGTTGTTTTAACTTTTTTCATCATGTTTGACCTCTCCTTTTTATCAGTGATTATTTAACCTTGTATCTCGGAATATTGGTTTATTTCCTTTATTACTTTAGTATGATAAAGCAATAAAGGAAATTTGTCAACTAGATTTATTCTATTTTTATTTTTTTGAGGAGGATTTCATGACTATGGGGGAGGTAGAAAAAGGCTGGGAATAAAAAAGTAGCACTCATTTGAGAGCTACAAGCTTAAATGCGATAGATGGTTCTACGATATTTATACCGTAGGGAGGAGTTCAATTTTATCTTAGTGGCTTTACTAATACTCCCCCTCTAGGTGGGAGTAAAGTGCCGCCAAGCTTTGAAATAAGGGCGACTAAGGTTCAGATGAAGTATAAAACTCCACCTGATCCAAGTCTTCTTTATGACTTTTCATTGATCTTCTCCCATATTTTTCTCTCTACGTTCTGAAGTGAAATAGATTGCCCACTTGTTTAGAGTGACCATTCATGGAGGTATAGACTTTCTCGCTTCCACGGTGAGTAATTAATCGACCTTCCCAGTGAAGGACTTACATATCATAAGTAATCCTATTAGGAAAACCTACCTTGACTTTTTGGTCATTGTAAAAAGCAAATAAATTTAGTGGAATTGCATAATTTAAAAAAATGACAATTAATAAACATGTTTTGATAAATTTACTTTTCACTTCATCACCTTATTATTTGAAGTTTTTCAAATGATTTTTTTTGATTCATATAAACTTGAATGGCATCCTCACGAGTAACATCTTCTATACTACCTCCTGGCAGTGTTACTCTATACATTTTGTAATAATGTGATTCACCGGAGATATCTGTAATAACAATGGTAACTTCACCATATTGCTGTTCAAAATCAACAACTCCATCTTCAAAACCCTCATATAAAGATTGGCCAATCCATTCTCCACCAGTCCATTGAACAAAGGCATAGAGATCATATTTCTCTCGATCATTTCCGAGTATTTCTACATGAATTTTACCTTTTTCGTTATAGAAAGACTTCTCAATCTTTTCAATAACAGGCTCCAACACCTTCTGCTTAGCGATTATTTGTTTTACCTTCTGAAGTTTATTTTTCATATAGTCTTTACTTAATCCATTTTCGCCTTGGTATGCTATCACTTCATCAGGGGTTATTAGTTTAGGCACACGCGCCACGTATTTGGGCTCATACGTTTTATCAAATCCAAAGTAGGCACCTACCACACGGTAAAAATCATCCATGGTAGCCACTTCTTTGCCGGACTTCTCCTTGATGCCTGACTTCTCAATAATGTCCACCGTGAGTGGAATCGTATCCGCAATGGTAGACATCATTTCATTAATGCTAATCCCGTCTTTTGCTGGTTCATCTCCATCAACCAGCTTGAGCAGCCTTTCAATGACAACGACAGTTTCCGCACGCGTAATCCCTTGTGCATATTTGAAGGTATTATCAGGGTAGCCAGTAATCACACCCGCGTTGACCAAGGTGGCTACTGCAGTCGTTAAATGGTTTGGAATCGTATCCTTAAATGAAGGGGTACTCTGTGGAGCTGAGACTACATCTACACGTTGCGCATAGGCTAAATACGCAATCTGTGTAACCTCACCTCGGGTGATATGCCCTCTTCCAAACGATACATTCTGCAACTGCTCGTAATAGTCTTGAGTAATCAATCGATCATGAAGTGCTTTTTCCACGTAGGGAACATACCAGTCCGCACCAGAAACATTGACTTGATACCCTAGTGCACTAATGATGATCTTGATAAATTCCTGGCGACTTACACTACGGTTTGGCTTAAAGGTGTGGTCCTCATACCCATTCACCCAACCTTGGGTTATCGCCATATTAACCGTATCCTTCGCCCAATGGGTTTTTATATCAGAAACAACACCAATGTCGGAAGCCTCAATAATATGAGCTGGAATGATTGATGATAACAATAGTAATACAATAATTACAGCAGATACTTTTTTCATTAACCATTTCTCCTTTTTCCATACACCATAGCAATACGGATTTATTCTTTGTAGGAAGTAGCAAAATCTCTTCAATATAATCCTTTAGAATCAATTATAGGTAAGGAACAATAGTATATTTTTACTATAGCCTCCAATTCATTATATGTCATTATGAATATTACCAGGATCTGATGGAGATGGTTGTGGTCACCAACCATTCATTTCTTCGAAAGTGTTAATAGAGCGATCATCATTTATCTTGTGATATAGTTAATATATCAGCATTGAGCGGGTAGATTATGGTAAAGGGAGAGAGATGTATGACGGTAAAAATTCTCACAGATAGTACAAGCTACATCCCAAAAGAGATTAGAGAGATGTTGGATATCAGGGTGGTTTCACTCCATGTCTCTTTTAAGGATGAGGATATGAAGGAAATGGAGATCGAAAACCATGACTTTTATACTAAGATGGAGCAGAAGGGCATTCCGAACTCCTCCCAGCCATCCATTGGCGATCTCTATCATGAGATGGAAGAGGTGGTTGCCCAGGGTGATAATCTGCTTGGCATCTTTATCTCCTCAGATATGAGTGGGACCTATTCCACTGCATGCCATGTGAAAGAGATGATCCTCGAGGATTACCCCGATGCCAAGATTGAGATCGTGGATTCTCGTTCTAATTGTATGCAGTTAGGGTTTGCAGCCATTGTTGCAGCCAAAGCAGCACAATTAGGCAACATGCTAGATGTGGTGAAGGAAAAAGCAGAGGAGATCATCAGACGAAGCCGGTTTCTCTTTATTCCAGAGAATCTCGAATATCTTAAAAAAGGTGGAAGAATCGGCGGAGCTAGTGCATTAATCGGAAATTTCCTCAAAATCATTCCCATCCTTACTGTTGAAAACGGCAAGACAGCCCTTGTAAAAAAAGTACGAACACAGCAGAAGGCTATCATGACCATGATCGACCAACTCTTATTAGACCATCAAGACTATGGCTTGAATGAGGTCGTTGTTCATCATATCCATTGCTATGATAAAGCGAAGGCGTTAGCGAATCAGCTACAGGAGAAGCTGAATATTCAGGTCAGTATCGCAGACATTGGGCCTGTGATTGGACTCCATGTGGGGCCAGGGGCAATCGGCATCGCTTACTATACGAATCAAGATATGAGATAATATCAGTTTCATCATTGTAAATACAGGGATAAATTGTTGCTTCATTCAAAAATCGTATTCAAAAAACACTCTCATCATAGATAAGAGTGTTTTTTTGTACGAAATTAGATATAAAACGTATTAAAAAGTACATTCTATATTGAAACATGATACATTTAGTGTAATATATGGTAATGTAACAAACCAATCAAACGCCTGTTTACGTGAAAGGGGGGCTATGAAATGATGGGTTTTTGTGAAAAATGCCATGATATTGTTGAATACACCATTCGTAGCGAAAAGAAAGAAAAAATGATTAAAGGAAAAAATATTGAATACATGGGAAAGGAAGCATACTGCAATGAATGCGGGAGTGAGATATTTGTCGCAGAACTTAGAGATGCTAATTTAGTTGCACTTGACAAAGCTTATCGAGAAAAGGAAGATCTAATTTTTCAATCTGAAGTAGAAGAAATACTTAGGAAATACGATATTGGCAAAAGGCCTTTTTCCTTACTGTTAGGTTGGGGAGAAGGGACGATAACGAGGTATTTAAACGGAGATATCCCAACTAAGCTGTATTCCGATATCCTTCGAAAAGTTCTCCATGATCCAAATTATATGGAGGAGATTCTGGAAAGAAATAAAGAAAATATTACGCGAATCGCATATGAAAAATGTAAAAGTGCCTTATTCAATATCAAAACAGAAGCAGTGACAGTTGAAGCTGAAGATAAAATTGATCATGTTGTTAAATATCTATTGTCAAATAGCATGGATATAACACCATTAGCTCTTCAAAAATTACTGTACTTCTCACAGGGTTTTTATAAAGCTTTTACTGGGGAGTACCTTTTTTATAATGATTGTGAAGCATGGGTACATGGCCCAGTATATAAAAACATCTACTTTAAATATAAAAATTATGGTTATAACCCAATTGACGAAGGTACAAACCAGTATGATGACATCATTTTAAGTGATATTGAAAAAGAGGTATTGGATAGTGTAATTAGAAACTTTGGATGCTATAGCGGAAAAATTTTAGAAAAAATGGCTCATACCGAAAAACCTTGGCGTGAGACGAGAAATGGATTAAATGAAAATGAGGGAACTGATCGAATAATTGATAAAGCATTAATTGCACAGTATTTCACTGATATTAAGCAGAAATATAGTATGTTTAATTTAACTGATATTCGTGATTATAGTAATGATCTGTTTAGTAAAGTAATTCGTTAAGGAGGGGTTTCAAGCGCTAGCTTGGTTAAGATTCTTGAAACCTCTCACCCCTTTCTTGCGTCTATATCAATAGAGTATATTTGGGAATGGTAAGATTTGAAGACAAGGGGTGCATTATGGTGAATAGATTAAAACGAATCGGAACCCTGGGACTCGCCATCTTGTTAGTGCTTACAACAAGTCTAACAGTCTGGGCAAGCAGTGGTACCAATGGCCAATCCAAAGCACAAAAAATCACAGTTGGAAACGGGGTTACTGTGACATTACTACAAGCTCTCGTTGTTCCTTATGAAGAGGAACAATTATTAGCCTATACAGTAGAAGTGCAGAATAATGGAGATAGTTCTATCAATTTTTATAATCAATACTGGTTTAAACTGAACAATACACAGGGACGTAACTTTTCCATGAAGATGGTGAAGCCCAATTCATATAAAGTTACTCCAGGAGCCAGCAAGCAGTTTACCTACTATTCTCAGCTTCCAATTAATCAAAAGACATCACAGCTCCAACTGAACATGATTCAATGGGACTTCTCCCAAGCAAACTATGAAAGGGCCGTAGGGAAGTTCAACCTAGGCAGTCAGTTACAGCAGGGCATCCATAAAACTAAGCAAACCATTGCTCTTAATAACTTTGAACAACCAATGACTGTGACTACCAATACTTTCTCCTTCGGGAATGTAGGAGATGCACAAAGCGCCTTCGTCAGTATGACTTATGTGAATAAAGGGGATTATCCTCTTACGCTACCAGAGTTGAAGTATGAATTGGTAACGAAGCAAGGAAAAGTGTATCCTTTAACCGCAAACCAAGGAGCTTTAACTCTAAATCCTGATGAAAAGGTGGATATGAAACTCTTCGGTACTATCCCCTTAAATCAGTCATTACAAGATAGCACGCTCTATCTCTTATTGCCACAAGATAAGGATGGTGCGCTACCCATCGCTGCGGTAGGGTTACATCGTACTGCTCAGCAGGAACAGTTCAAGATTGTGGCAGCTCCTGTGACGGTTGTGCTCAGTGAAACCGATGCTGTCCAAATTGCCTTAGAGAATATTCATGCTCAAGCCAATGGCACTACGGCAACACTTAGTCTCATGGGGACGCTTGCCTCTAAGGAAGCAAAACTACCAGCCATCCAATATCGTTGGAATTATACAGGTACATGGAATACGCTATCCAATGATACTCTGATCGAGAAGGATGGACGTACTTACATTACGCTCCTTGTACCACAGGGTATCAATGTCAATAGTGGCAATACCACATTGCAATTCCGCCCTGAGGGCGTCGATGGTCAAGAGTTCGTCTCCATGCTCTTGAAAAAAGAGATTCTCTCTCAAATGGCCTTGAACGAAATCTATCATGGCTTAACCATCACTCAGAGTGGTAGCTATCACTATCCAGATGGAAATACCAATACTGTGGTCTCTCATCTCAGTATTCAAAATACCGGGGATCAACCCTTTAAGCTTCCAAAGTGGAACTTCCAATACCAAATCACGGGAGGGAAGTCCTACCCAGCAGAATGGACACTACAGAGTGTTGCAGAAACCGATGTGCTTGCACCTAGTGAGCAGGCTACCATTCTCGTTACAGGTAAGCTTCCTTATGGTATTACCAATGAGGCACTACAACTCACCTTAGGTGAAAGCTTCACCGTGGGCGAGAAGGAACATAAGGTAAATCTTCATGCCTTTAATGTTGGTTTTACACAGATGAACCAAAATCAAAACCTTGTCACCGAAGCGGTGATTCGTAATCAGGATCGGGAGATAACCTATCAAATTAAAGAGATGAAGAAGTTCGAAACACCCATTAATCAAGTGGTGGTTGCCCGCTTCGTAACGGAGAATAAGACCAATCGCTTCTTTGATACCAATGATGCGCTAGGCTTCTTCCAGACCAAGGAGGGCTTCACCTTCAAAGCGGAACGGTTGCCTGAAAAGGGTGGGCTTCGTACACCGCTTCAGCGGGATATGATCACCTTCTGGACAACAATGCCAAAAGGGATCAATACTGAAGAGCTGAAGTTCATGCTGGCGGAAGCACTTCCAATCACGGAGGAGAAGACCGTAGCAGGGGATATTCACTTCTTTGCCTTCACGCCAGAAAAGGCTCAAGATGGTGTGAAAAATATTCAAGTCTATCCCTATGAGATTAACCTAAGTAAGTTTAGATTTAATCGGACCTATACTGCGTATGAGTTTAATTTCGAGAAGGAATTAATCGATTATGTACAGCAAAAAGAGGAAGCACCTACCATTCTATTGGAGGTTCGTGAGGACAATAAGCCAGATGGCAAGCTCGTTCTAAGTAAAACCATTGTCCTCGATGATAAGAAAGTGACCAATGGCATGATCAATTTCGATAGCCATAATGTGGATTTAGAGTCAGACATGAAGTGGGATTTTGTATATAAGTTTAAGAATCGGAAATCCACACTCTATGTATATGAAGTCTTTAATGACGCAAAACATCTCTTAGCCGAATACAAACTCTATTAATTCAATAATTCTCAACAAATTAACACGGTGACCGTAACCTCCTACGAATTGAAGCGTCTATGATAGTAGATGGTATGAAAGTAGTTGGCTCGTCACAAATGAAACGATCTTTCCCTCCCCATACCCCCTCGTGGGGTGGGTCTGGGAGAGGTCGTTTTTTCAGGTGAGGCAGGAATTTTGTTGAATCTTGGCGAATTAGTTGTAATGGGTATTTCTGCCCTTTTTTAGGTAGAATCGTAGTCCGATTGAACACAGAGTTCATGATAAGGGTGGTGAGATGATGAAGCGACGGATTACCCTCTTAGTCGTAGCATTATTATTAGTAGGGACAAGCGCATTTGCCGTCAATTATTACATGCACGGTGTTTATCAAGGCTATGAGATTGTGAAGGTCTATTGGGGGAATCAAGCATTACCTGATAACTACGGCCCAGCAGTCTTGATAAATGGCCAGGTCATGGTTCCAGCCCAATCCCTTGCTCAAGTCGCGGGAAAGAAGCTGGAATGGAATGATGAGAAGCGTAGCTTAACCTTTAAAAATACCTATATATCAGGGAATAGTGGTTCTACCACAACCACAGGCTCAGGCTCTAGTTCCAGTGGCTCCACACCAATTCCTGGTAAGTTTCAAAAGTGGGAGGGCGCTGCGCCCTTAGAGGTTCTCCCCTTTTCTATCAAGGTACATAATGAGAATCTCCAGTATGCTCTCGTTGGCATCGAGGAGCTAAATGCACTCACTGAGAAATTCAACGAGATCGTAAAGGCGGAGCATTATGGCTGGAATCGTACCACCTTGATCGATGAAATCTCTGAGAAGCTAAAAATTTGGGAGGAGAACATCGATTATCTCCAAGCCTCTCACCGTGAGCATGAGGACTATATGGAGGATTATATCCGGGAGCACAGCCGCTCTTATCAGGTCCGCAATAATCTGGAATATCTCGATGATTGGGATGACGGACTTGATGAACTAGAGGATGCTTGGGTGAAGAAGCAGGATGCCTTCCAATCCTTATTAGAGTGGCGGCAGGAGCAAGATAATGACGCCTATGAGGATTTTCTAAAGGCAGATAAGAAGGCCAATAAATATCTTCGGGATAGTCAGAAATATTTAGAACGGTACCAATGGAAGATTGAGTCCATCATCGAGGATCAGCTGGACCGTCTCCCATAAAGAATAGATAAGAATTAAACAGATGATCAAAAATGAGAGGAGAACTGGTATGAAGCTACGGAAGATAATGGCTTGGGCATTGGTGCTAGCCCTGCTGGTGGGTATTACTTTACCACCGATGCAAGCATCAGCGGCCATGCTACCAGACAACATGACACTCACATTCCCCGATGTGAATTCCAGCAATTATGGCTGGGCGATGAAGCATATCTCGAAGCTAGCACTTCATGGTGTGGTCGTCGGGAATGATAATGGATTCTATAAACCACAGGACCCTGTTCGCCAAGTGGAAGCAGTCATCATGGCGATTCGCGTCCTCAATTTAGAAGGAGAGGCGAAGAAAGCCGTTGTACCAGTGGGTGATGTACGCTTCACTTCATTACCAGATTGGGCGAAAGGCTATGTAAAGGTAGCCTATGACCACGGCTTGCTCAAGGCAGAGGAGAATCGTTTTAATTGGAATCAACCTGCTTCTCGTGCTTGGGTGGCACAGCTTCTCGTACGTACCATTGGGAAGGATGCAGATGCTGCTGCTTTAGCTAATCAAACCAATCTCTTTACTGACAGTTTTGCTATTCCAGTCTGGGCGAAGGGCTATGTGAATTATGCCAACGCGCAGGGGTTAATCACTGGTTATAAAGAGAAGAATCTTACTTACTTTAAGCCAGATAAAGAGATTACTCGTGCTGAGATGGCGGTCATGCTAAGCCGCGGAAGTAAGTTTATCACCATTAATCCTTATCAGCGCTTAGTGACAGGTACAGTGGAGAGCGTAGGAACCTTCCAACTCTCACTCCGCATGGCCAATGGCGATCTTCGTACCTTCAGTCTCTGGAATCAAGCAGCCATTTATGATGGTGAGCAGAAGGTAGAACTAACTCAGTTACAAGGTCAAACCGTCGGCTTAATCGTTGATCAAGGGGTTGCCTACTATGTGGAGAAGGTGGATACCTTAACACCAGTAACACCAGTTACGCCCCAACCTCCTGTTACAGGCACTACCCAATCTGCTACCGTTGTACAGGTTTACCCAGCACAGAGCCTTTTGATTGTAAAAGGTGCAGATGGTCAAACCATCGAGACCTATACCTTACATGGTCAAGTGAAGATTGTTGGTCTCAATCAACAACCATATACCATCCAAGATCTTCATAAGAACGATGAGATCGATTTAGTGATCAATGCTCAGAAGGAAGTTACGGCCATTACTGTGAAGAAGATGACCGATGATCGAGCAACCACAGGGATCATCTTCGACCTTTCCTTAGATGATCAACTGATTATTATCCAAAGTGATAATGGCGGCTATGTCTCCTATCCATTATCGCCTACACCTACTGTGATCTATAGTAATGTACGCTATCCTTCCGTAAAGGATCTGAAGGATGGTGATAAAGTGAAGGTAGTTGTGGAGAAGGGCTTTGTCACGCAGATCGAAATGCTCGCGCCGAATCATCAGCTCACCTTCACAGGGAGTATTGTTCAGCTCTCTACTACGGATCGGGTGGTTACCCTCAAGGATCAGAGTGGCCATTATGAAGCCTATCCCATCTCGGATAAGGTGGTTGTGGAGATTCGCGGCCTTGATGTAGCTGATCTCACGGACCTTCGTGATGGCGATGCAGTTGAAGCAGCCATTGCTCAAGGTGTGGTACAGAAGATTGTGGTGACCAATCGGACAGGTACAGCAGATGTACAGGGTAAGATCGTGAGCGTTGATACTGTTAATAAGATGATTACCATCACTGATTTAGAAGGTAAGCTTCGTGTCTTCAAAGTAAGTGATCGAGTCACTCTAGATATTGGTACTCGTTATGCAAGCCTAACTGACTTGACTCTAGGGATGTCAATTCAGATTCAACTAGAGCAGGATCAGATTATCTATATTAAATATGATAACTCCCTCCAAGGAACAGTGGAAGGTATTAGTGAGGAACGGGGATGGATCACTGTCCGTACCCCTGAGCAGGGTGCGAAGAAGTACTACACCGATGGAGATCCGTCTGTCAATATAAAGGGAATGACGCGAGAGGATCTCGGTGATATTGAGGTAGGAGACATTGTGAAGGTGACTCTAAACGATAATGAGTTCGTCTCCCGCATCGATGTGGAACGTACCTTCCTCTATGAAATCACCGAGGTTCGTGAATCCTCCAACCGTGTCTACTACAAGGATGATCGGAGTAATACCGATTATGACTATATTAACAGTGATGTAAAGCTAATTATCCCTGGAATCACTAATCCAAAGGTGAGAGATTTAGCAGCAGGACAAATTGCTCACTTTACCTATATGGGCGATTCACTTGCCAAGGTTGAAATAACCCAAAAAATTCAAGGCCGGATTGCCAAGATTGATACCGTCGCTAAAAAGCTGACCATCAATACATTGGCTGGAAAGCAAGAAGTTGTTAACCTAGAGAATGGCTTCTCCATCTCCTTGAATAATAAGACCTATGACTCGCTCTCCATGCTAGCCTTAAATGACCCTGTTTTCATTACGAAGAATGTAAAGGGGCAAGTACAGATTCAAGTATTGCAGAAGGTAACTGGTAAGTACTACACCTTTGATGATAAGGATTATATCTATCTGGTGCAGGAACCTTCCTGGTTGAAGTATAAGCTGGCCAAACAAGTCTATATTCACCGGGGCGATAAAGTGGAATCTCTAAGAAATATTCTAAAAGACCAAGTGATCACGCTCTATATCTATGATGATGTGGTCTATGAGATTGAACTATAATCGTTCAAATGTCAGAGTAAAATCCCCGGAATTATCGTGGGATTTTACTCTTTTTTGAGGATTGTAAAGTGGCGGTAAGAAGCGTAGAATGAATGGCGTTACAAGTATCAAAGTGAAGAATTGAAGAATTTAAGAGATGAATTTGAGAGAAGAATTAAAGAGAGGAAGAGGAGCTCAGTCCATGAAGAAGAGACAGGTCGCAACGCTGTTCGGGATCATCTTCCTAAGTATCTCCTTCATTTTCTCTACCGGCTATTGGGCCTACGGAGAGTTAAATGATGAAGCGGAAGCGATTACCTCTCTCCCAGCAGAATGGATAATCAAGTGGCAAGGTGACGAGTTCCCCATCCAAGATGAGCGAATCACCATTTTGTCCAAGAATGAGAAGCAGAAAACAGCGAAGATCACCTTGAATCAGGCAAGGGATGAAAAACTTCCGCCCATCACCATTGATCTGATTGAAGAGTGGCGTAATCGCAATGATGTCTGCTATCTCTACCCCAACAAAAAGGTGAAGATCTCGACCACCTCAACCATCCAGGAGCCTTATGTTGCACGCCAGTACTATTTAGATCGGATCCGTGCGAAGCAAGCATGGAATATCCAAGCCGATGCTCCCGATGTCACCATCGCGGTATTAGACACGGGGATATGGCTAGATCATCCTGATCTCAAGGGGCAACTAGTAGAAGGGTACAATATTCTCAATCCCAATCTGCTTCCCTATGATAATAATGGTCATGGTACCAATGTGGCAGGGATTCTAGCAGCGAAACATAATAATGGACTTGGGATTATGGGCGTGGTAGGTAAGACCAATATTATGCCCATTAAGGTACTGGATGGTAATGGGGAAGGGGATGAGTACGATGTTACTGCAGGGATCTATCAAGCGGTAGATGCCGGTGCTCAGATTATTCTCCTTTCACTGGGGGATGTAATCTATTCCCCATACATGGAAGAAGCAATTGTGTATGCAGAGAATAATGGTGTCTTTGTGGTGGCTGCCACAGGGAATGAAGGAAGTAGGGTCAATTATCCTGCAGCCTTCCCCACGGTATTGTCGGTAGGTGCCATCGATAAGCAAGGGCGAATCCATCAGTACTCCAATTCAGGACCGGAGATTGATGTTGTGGCGCCTGGTGCAGGAATTTTTACCACTGGAGCAGATGGAGGCTACATGTCCAATGATGGTACATCCATGGCTGCACCTCAGGTAGCAGGATTAGCTGCATTAATTAAGCAGCAGTACCCTGAATATACGCCTCGCCAAGTTCGCCAGTTGATTATTACCACTACCACCAATTTAAGCGGCAAGGAGTGGAACACTACATCAGGCTTTGGCTTAATCAACATGTACCAAGCATTGCTTGAGAATGGGGTGCCCATCCCCATGAATAATACCAGTAAAGAGGGGGCCTACGCCCTTCCCATCTCAACAGAGCGTGTTGGTCAGTTCACCTGGGAAAACTCCAGCTGGTATCGTATCGATCTTCCGTATAGTGGAGAGGTGAACCTCACCTTGTCCATGCTGGATGAGAAGCTACGGAAGAACCCTGGCTTTGCAGGGACTGTACAGGTAGACCTCTATCCCGTAGGCTCACCAGCCTCCACGATCCTTCATCAGGCGAATGAACCACTCACCTTTAAGTCGAGGGCTGGGACGGTTTATCTTAAGTTAACACCTTATGCGGATCTACTAAATAGTGGCTCCCATCGCTTTTTACTAGAAAATAAATTTCATATCACTGCAGATGCCTATGAATCTAATGATACGAAGGCAACTGCCAAGCGTATTCCTGTCAATTCCACCATCACTGCGAACTATCATCAAGAGAATGATTCTGATTGGTACTATGTGGATGTGAACCGGAAAGGCAAGTTAAGTGTTGATATCACCACGGATTCTCTCCGGATGGATGTGGTACTACATGTTCATGGTCCTGGCTTAAATGAAGGGATTAAGGTCGATAACGGAAATGTGTTTAATCAACAGCGAGAGTCCATCGAAATTGAGGTTCAACCAGGCCGGTATTATTTTCATTCCTATAATTATTATGGATTTCCTGTAAATGCCCAATATTTTTTGAAGATCCATTATCAACAAGCCTTGATTGATCACAATGAACCCAATAACGTTTACTCCGAAGCTACGAACTTAATACTTAACCAATCTACGAGAGGCTCAGTAAGTAATAAGTTTGATGTAGATTGGTATAAGTTCACCTTAACCCGCGGTCAGGAGGTTTACATCCAGCTCAGCTATCCCGACTATCAGTACGGGCAGCTCGTGCTCTTTACTGAAAAGCTTGATTCTGTAGGTGATTATGGTCTTTCCAATCGGAATGGTAAGCTGATGGTGAAGAAGTGGTTACCCAAGGGCAAGTATTATATACGCTTGCAGATGACCAAGGAGATGGAGTATGAGTATTACCATCTCAGTGTAACCAGCAATATGCTACCGTTTAATGATATCCAGAGCCACTGGGCGAAGAATGAGATCGTCAAGCTTAGTGATAAAGGAGTGATCAGTGGCTATGCCGATCACTCCTTCCGCCCTAATAAAGCCATCACCCGTGCAGAGGTGGCTACCATCTTAGTGCGTACCCAGCAGCTAGAGCCGAACAACAAGAAGGCGAAGCTTCCCTTTAAGGATGTGAAGCAGCAGCACTGGGCTTATCGCAATCTGCTCATCGCTTATCAGAATGGCTTTCTCAAGGGGTACCCAGATAATACCCTCCGACCGGATCAGCCCATTACACGTGCTGAGCTAGCTCAGCTCATTGTGTCTGCTGAGAAGCTTCGCCTGCAGAAGATTGTCTTGCTCTTCCCAGACGTTCCCCATACCCATTGGGCTGCAGAAGCGATTCGTATCATGAATAGCTATGGATATCTTCATGGTGACGATGAAGGATTCTATCGACCTGATGCTTCCACCACCCGTGCTGAGTTTGTCACGGTGGTGGATCGGGTGTGGTTTTCCTCGAAGGTGAAGAAGTGATCAGACGGTTTTTAAATAGCAAGATGATAGATTTAGCAAGATCATAGATTCATATGTAGATTAAAGAGTAGATAGTAGGACAAAGATTAGAGAGTTGATTAGAGAGTTTGGATAGAGAGAGGAGATGTTTCGGTGAAGAAGTGGATGAAGCGAACGCTTTTGATTACGGTGATCTTTGCTGTGTCCCTCGTGACGACAGCATATGCGAATCAGATGGTGGCAGCGCCTGGATCATCTGATGACCCACTGGTGAGTAAGAGCTATGTGGATCAAGCGATGCAACAACTGCGTCAGGAGCAGGCAGCTTTTATTAATCAACAGATTCAAAGTCAGTTGGGCAATATTACACCGCAACCAGGCACCAGCGGTTCCACAGCTGTGCAGGTCATGGAGTTGAAGGCAGGACAAGCTATCTATGGAAAGGAAGGAACACAGTTCATCGTTCGTACGGGCAAGGTCAAAGTCATTGCTGGTGCGAAGGGCGACGGGATTCCTGACTTAACCAGTGGCAGTGACCTTAAGGGCAATCAGCAGGTGGAACTAAATCATCTGCTTCTCGTCCCTCGTACAGATAAGCGTGGCTTAAAGGTGGCGGATGATTCGCCATCCTCTGCTTTTATCATCGTGATCGGTGATTACGAATAGGAATATATAACCAGTTTCCCCCGTCTCTATACCTGAGGCGGGGTATTTTATTTTGCGAAGAAAGTCCTTTTCAAATGGCTTAATGTAGCTCTTTTAACTCATTTTTACATATTATGCAGTTTAAAAGAAGGTAAATATTCTGAAAAGGTAGAAAAAACAGAACAACATCGATGTAACAGCATGAAGGGGCCCCACATCGCATGTTTGTTTGGAATCGAAAGAGAAAAAGGAGGAGTTACATGAAGCAGTTGAAACAGTTCAAACCAATTCTAGCTCTCATTTTGGCCATCACTTTGCTATTTTCCATGCCGTTAGGTGCATTGGCAGCAGACGGCAATGCTGGGATGCCAGCAGGGAAGGCGGAAGCGATACAAAAAGCAAAATCACTGTTGCAAGGTCTCAGTGCAGCTGACCGTGCCAATCTTCCCCGCCTCAGCTATGAAGAGGCTGCGGATCAAGCCCAGCTTATTCGTGAGCGGGCAGAACGCTTGTCCCGTGACCTTAATCCAGAGGAGCGGCGTGCTCTACTTCAGTTAGCTGAAGAGGTGGTTGCAGAAGAGGTCGCGGAAGCAACTGCAGGAACAAATGCAGAAGCAGCTCCAGTTACACTAGATGCACCTCGGGTTAAGCCAGTCTTTGTGGCGCCTGAATTGGAATTGGTCGCGGATGACGAAGAGGTAGATGTAATCATTCAATTCCGCCAGGATCCAGCTGAGATCGCTGTATTGAAGGCACAACTTCTCGGTCGCTCACTAAGTATCGAGGATGCCCAACGTGATGCTGCAGCTGCCCATCGGCAGTTTAAAGCTGATCTTGTACGGTCAGGAAAGCGTGCGAAAATTGTTCGTGAGTTCTCCAACGCCTTCAACGGTGTGGCTGTGCAACTGCCTGCCTCCCAGTTAGATGCTCTGACCCAGTCATCTACGGTTAAAGCTGTATGGCCCAATCTGCCTGTCTATTTAGATCCCATTGAGGCTGTGCAAGCAGATGATGTAGGGATCATGATGCATGATAGCATCCCTCATCTCGGTGTGGACCAGCTTCATCAGATGGGTATTACCGGTGAAGGCGTGAAGGTGGCTGTAATTGACACAGGTATCGATTACAATCATCCTGATTTTACACGTCCTGATGGTACATCTGTCTATGTAGGTGGTTATGACTTTGTGGATAATGACAATGACCCTATGGAGACTACGTACGATGATTGGCAAGACTCCGGTCGTCCTGAGTTTAATGACCGTGGTCACTCCTTCTATACCGATCATGGTACCCATGTATCTGGTACAGTAGCAGGTCAAGGAACCCATGCTGGTTTCGATTATGCCGTGAAGGGCATTGCTCCTGGCGTTGATCTCTATGCTTATCGTGTATTAGGCCCCTATGGTTCTGGAACCACAGCCAATGTGATTGCTGCCATTGATCGCAGTGTGGCAGAAGGCATGGATGTCATCAATCTTTCTTTAGGTAATTCTAGTAATGACCCGTTCTATGCCAGCTCCATCGCATTGAATAATGCTATGCTGTTAGGAACGGTGGCAGTTACCTCCGCCGGGAATAGCGGACCAGGTGATTACACCGTAGGTTCCCCAGGGACATCTGCATTGGCGATTTCAGTAGGGGCCACTAATGTTCCCCTTGACTCAGCAGAAGTTGTAGCAACTGCTGCTGGTGAGAACTATGATATGCCCCTTTTAGGCTACAATACACAGCAAGGGATCGCCGGGATGGTTGCGGCCTTAGAAAATCAGGCTTTCCCCATCGTGTATGTTAACTTAGGTACTACCCAAGATTTTGAAGGTCTCGATGTAACAGGTAAGATGGTCTTAATCAAACGTGGCTCCATTCCCTTTGTGGAGAAGATGGCCAATGCCAAAGCTGCAGGTGCTAAGGCAGCCATCATCTTCAATAGCGTAGATGGACCGTTGCCTTTCTATTTTGGTGATGGCTTTGATTTCTTACCGACATTCAATATGAGCAAGGCAGATGGAGAACGCCTCTTAGCGGCCATTCAAGCTGCCGATGTACCCGTTACAGGCGTACCTGTTCTGGATGTGGAAAAAGGTGCAGGAGGTACTGGTAATAAAGGTACTCTAAACCGCAATATCAATATCCAAGATCGTTTGAAAAATCAATCAGGTATTCAAACAAGCAACCAAGAGAAGCAACCGAAGAAAAATCCACTGCGTCAAAAACAACCGATTCAGCAGAATCAAGGCCTCATGTTCAACTTTGGTCAGTTCCAACTGATCCAGACTGAAGGCGATCTAATTGCCGACTTCAGTTCACGTGGTCCAGTTAGTAAGCTCTTTGACATTAAGCCAGATGTAGCTGCGCCTGGTGTGGCTGTTTTCTCAACGATTCCTGCATACATCAACGATCCTGTAAATCAAAGCTACGAGACAGCCTATGCTCGTTTCAATGGAACCTCCATGGCTTCTCCTCATGTGGCAGGGGTAGCAGCGTTGGTATTACAGGCACATCCTGAGTACAGTACCTTCGATGTGAAAACTGCCTTGATGAATACCGCTGTTCCTTTAGCCGAAGATTATAATGTCTTTGTTGCGGGAGCAGGTCGTGTTGATGCATACCATGCTGTGATGACAGATCTTCTCATTCAGGTAGAGGATGAGACGATCCATATCGTAAATGGCGAGCAGCAAGTGATTGAAGAGATCACCGGTAGTATCTCCTTCGGTAAGGTAGATGGGGATGGAAACAATTATACTGATCAGCGGACCATTCGCTTCCACAATCATGGCGATGCAGATAAGACGCTTACGCTGGCAGTAGAGTACCTATCACCAACGCTTCCCAATGTAGCTGATGCCATTACCAATGGTGTTACCCTAGACGTGCCCGTACAGGTAACTGTAGCTGCAGGTAGCGATCTAGCCATTGAGGCGCGTTTAACCATTCCTGGTCAAGTAGATGAGGGTATTTATCAAGGTTATATCAATATTACAGAGGGAGATTCTGCTTACCGGATTCCATTTGCTGTCTTCTATGGGTTTACCGGTATGGCGGGCATTGATTATGTCACCATGGATCCCATCTCCTTCTCACCCAATAATGATAACTACCTAGATTACACGGATATCTACTTCGGTTATCATAATCAGATGGAGTACACGGAGATTCTGCTCTGGTCTGGTGAAACTGGTGAATATGTTGGCTTGATTGGTTATATCAATCAACCGATTCCAGCAGGAAATTATAGGATTAGCGGTGGCTGGGATGGCTACTACTTCCCCATCGATGCAGATGGAAATATTGGTTCTGAACCAGTATTAGCTGATGATGGTTATTACACCATTGATTTCTATGCTTATGATGCAACAGGTAGAGAGTTTGTGAAGTGGGGAGATGTATTTACGGATACTACAAAGCCTCTGGTAGAACTCGCAACTGATCCAGGCACCTATGAGATCCCTGCAGATCAACCATTTACACTGAGCGGTAATGTAAATGATACCAATCTGCAGATGTATCGCAGCGCGGGTTATAATGTAACGCAAGCTCTGAACATTGCGTTCATCCTCGATCTAGCTAACTTCGACATCCTCGATCTAGCTGTGGATGATGAAGGAAACTTTAGCTATACCTTTACAGTGGCAGAAGGAGAAACGGTTGCCTTACTCCTAGGTGTAGAGGATTTTGCAGGCAACATGGTAGACTCCTACTATGAATTGACAGGCGTTGCTGGTGGTGGCGGTGAAGAACCGAATCCAGGTATCACCATTCAACTTCCACAAGAGGATGGAGAAGAGAAGCGGGAGTATCGATTGGGCGAAACCATTCGTTTTGACGTGACTGCACAGGATCTAGAGAACCTCTTTACCAGCCAATACACACTGGCTTATGATCCAGCGATGTTAGAGCTTGTAAGCATGGATGCTCATCCTACTGTACGTCAGTATGCAGCAGAGAATGGTCTCAGTCTCCAATACTTCAGCCGTAATGAGACAGGACATCCTGCTACTCATCCAAATCACCAGTTAACCACTGGAATCTTCACCTTATTAGGTCAAGGGGCAGCCATTACTGGCGATATGCCACTTTATCAGGTGGAAATGCGCGTGACGGAGGATAAGGCTCGTATCGGTGCAACCGATCTCTTTATTCACCAAGCAAGCTATGTCAATAATCAAGCAGGTATGGTGGAACTCTTGGCACCCGGAGCAGCTAGCGAAGAAGCTGGCAACTTCAAGACCCTTACTATCCTGCCAACCACGAGCATGATTACTGGACAGGTGCTTCCTGAGGGCTTAGCAGGCGCTGACCTTCGCGATAAGACCATTCATGTCAAGGCCATCTCAGAAACCACAGGCGAGGAGTTCGTTGGCACCATTACTGATGCAGATGGACATTTTGCTATCGAGGTAGAGAATGATGCTCGTTATGGTCTCTCCATTACGGTAGCAGGACACTTCGTGGTTTACCCAGATGCAGCTGAGGCTCAAGTAGAAGTAGGGCAGGAGGATGTGAATGCAGGTCGCTTCCATCTCACAGCTGGGGATGTGGATCAAAATGACCGCATCGATTTAATCGACCTCTTCTATGTGGCCTTCTTCTATGACCTTGATCAAGGTAATAAAGATCGTGCTACCTTAATTGAGGAGCGGATGGCTCAACTGAATAAAACCCTAGGCGAGGTAATGCCAAATAGCTATCTTCGTCAGATTTCAGCGAAGCTTTCCAATATGGATCGTGAAGATGTGGATATTAACCAAGATGGTACGGTGAACATCATCGATCTTGGCTTTGTCATCCTCAACTTCAATCAATCCAATCCCTATAGCACAGAGACCAACCAAGCAGGCATCGCTTTACCAGCAGGGCTTGAATTGCATCAATTCCTAGAGGAATTCTTACCTGAAGATGTGGTGGAGCAGTTGGATCTGAATTAAGCAAGGCTGTCTTAAAAGCCTTGAGTAAGCACTTAGAAAATATGAATCAGAAGGTGCACCCCCTCAATTGATGGAGGGGGTGTTCCTCCTCATAAGAGACTAATTTCTTGAGAAAGAAAGAAATTTTGAGCGCTACGGTACCTAGAAGATCCTTGAACTAAGTCTACTTTATAGGCAATGAAGCTGGAATGAGTTTACAATTTATTGCCTTTAGGTTATACTTACATTAATAGAACATATAATAAAAAGACCGAAGGTGCGTGAACACCTTCGGCACGTAATAGCGACTCCCAAGGGAGTTGGCAGTACCGCAAGAAATTAGCCGCGACCTACCTTTGGCCCAAGGGTAGGTCACTTCTTTTTGGACAAGACCGCAACCAACATTCCAAAAGTTATCATCAACGTTAATGTTGACATAACGATGGATAGCGTCTCATAATCCGTCATGGCATCACCCCCTTTCTGGGAGCGTGCCAACCACCCTTGGGCACTCAACTATCACGAACCAATTATACCATATTATGTAGTTAATAGAATCATTTGTTAGATATTATCCGACATATTTTTGTTAAAATCATCAAACATGCCCCACGGAGATATCCGTGGGGTTCTCAATTTATATATGAATATGTACCCATTTCAGCACAGGTTGAATTAGTAGATTGGACTAGGAATTGCTGTTGAAATATCACTTTAGCCTTTTAAACAAATCAAAAGAACTATATCATAATTGTCCCCTAGTACCATACACAAAGCGGCTTTTCATCCCCATAATAATGGATAGGTCATCATTCTTGATTATGCTTCATTTTTTCTGTATGAAAGAGGGCTGTTATCATGGTAGGACGTAAGAGTGAGATGATGGAAATACGCCTTTCCAATTTGGTACTGGTAGCTGTCATTTTATCATTTTTAGGAGGAGGCTTTCTCATCCTTCGTTGGGGTCTAGCTACCACCACACCAGCAGCGTTTTTGTTAGAGGTGGAGGAGGCTGTGAGAGCGGGGGATATGGATAAGCTACAGAAGTGGTTGGTGGATTTCAATGGTAAACCCCTTAGCCCTGAGCATCTGGAGTATTTAGAGCAGGCCGTGAAGCACTCTCCATTGTTTCTCAATGAGGTACGGGCATTACGCCAGCATTTTGAACAAGGCACAGAAGGGCAGAATCCTCTCCTCAATCAATCCCCTTGGCTTCAGGTGATTCCAGCAGGGAAGAAGTGGGGGATCTTTGATGAATATCAATTACAAGTGGGCTATTACGATTTAGAGCTGGTGGGGATACCAGTAGATGAAGGGATGGGATGGAAGGTCTTGGTTGGTATGGCGGAGTATGTGCCAACACTGAGGGATGGAGATCGACTCCTTTTTATACAGCTTCCCTTCTTTGCTCAAGATGTAGATGTGTTGGTTGCCACGCCTTTTGGTGAATGGCGTAAAACACTACATATTCCCATGGAGGAAGGCAAAAAATCATTGGTAGAGCTTCCTATGGATGTCCGTTTCCTCACGGAGAGTGCTCCGAAGAAGGATGGTCCAGTGGTAGCATCAGTTCAACATCAAGCTGGTGAGGTGGAACCTCTCTACCTCGAGATCAAGCAGGATGAGATGGTGGAAGAATGGCTGACATTGATCGTTCAATTTTACCAATCTCTTGTTCTGGCCTATCAGCAGAACGATGCTACGGTGATTAAACATTTGGATCGGAATCTTCAGGATCTCTATCGGGCGGATATTACTCATTACTCGGAATTGGAGGTTCCTTTTGCCGGGCATCTCGCATGGATTATTCTCGATGCGGAGAATATCCAAATCGAAAAGAAAGGGAATGCAGGACAATACCAAGTGACGATCCCCATCTTACTTCAAGGGAGTAGCATGGTCTTCGATCCCACACAATTGACCAAACCCACTCGTACATATACGGAGGAGTGGACGGATCAACAGCATGCACTTCAAGTTATATTGCTTTATCAGGATAAGAAATGGCGCATTATTTCCATTCAACCAGAGAAGTTTATGGGTTCTACACAAACCATGATGTGGAAGGCTGTACAATAAGGTTGACAAGCGTCGTGAAATCCCGTATATTTTTCCCGATATGTCCATCTGCCGAGAGAAAAATCTTTTCGTAAAAAGTTCCTCGTTTTGAGGTACAATAATAAGGGTAAGTTTACATGCTGGCACGGCTTCCAGTTCGCTGCGCCTCAAAGCAGAAGGCAAGGAATAGGAGGAATGACGCTTGAAGACAGGCAGACATCTATTTACATCTGAATCCGTAACTGAAGGTCATCCAGATAAAATCTGTGACCAGATTTCCGATGCTATCCTTGATGAAATCTTACGGAATGACCCCAATGGCCGTGTCGCTTGTGAAACGGCAGTTACCACAGGAATGGTCATGGTGATGGGTGAGATCACCACGTCTTGTTATGTAGACATTCCTAAAGTGGTACGGGAAACCATAGAAGAGATCGGGTATACTCGCGCTAAGTACGGCTTTGATGCAAAAACCTGTGCGGTACTTACGTCTATCGACGAGCAATCTCCTGACATTGCTCTTGGAGTGAATCAGGCCCTCGAAGCCCGTGAAGGAACCATGACAGAGAACGAAATCGATGCGATTGGAGCAGGTGACCAAGGGTTGATGTTTGGTTATGCATGTAATGAGACACCTGAGCTGATGCCTCTACCTATCTCCCTTGCACATCGTTTATCACGTCGGTTGTCCGAGGTACGTAAGAATGGAACATTACCTTATCTACGGCCAGATGGTAAAACGCAGGTAACAGTAGAGTATGATGGGGACAAGCCTGTACGTATTGAGACCATCGTTATTTCAACACAGCACCACCCCAGCATTACTGCTGCTCAGATTAAAGCTGATCTTATGACCCATGTGATCAGTCCCATTATTCCTAAGGATATGATTGATGACAAGACGAAGTACTTTATCAATCCTACTGGCCGTTTTGTTATTGGTGGTCCACAAGGGGATGCGGGGTTAACCGGTCGTAAGATTATCGTAGATACCTATGGTGGCTATGCACGTCATGGTGGCGGTGCTTTCTCAGGTAAGGATCCTACGAAGGTGGACCGTTCTGCTGCCTATGCCGCTCGTTATGTAGCGAAGAATATTGTAGCTGCTGGCTTAGCTGAGCGCTGTGAAATTCAATTAGCCTATGCTATCGGGGTAGCTCATCCTGTTTCCATCAGTGTAGATACCTTTGATACTGGGAAAGTGGCGGATGATCTCATCGTCCAATTGGTACGGAAGCATTTTGACCTCCGTCCTGCGGGAATTATCCGTATGTTGGATCTACGTCGTCCAATCTACAAACAGACCGCAGCCTATGGACACTTCGGTCGTCTTGACCTAGATCTTCCATGGGAACGTGTGGACAAAGCAGAAGTTTTGCGAGAAGAAGCATTTTAAATTAATGGGGTCAGACCCCCATCACGTTAAAGCTTTAACGTAGTGGGGGTCTGACCCCTAAATACAAATGAAAGGATGATGAAGTTGGCACGAAAGCCGAGGATATGGTTTCCAGGTGCCATCTACCATATTACTGCACGTGGAAATCGACGTTCTTCGTTGTTCCATGATCAAAGGGATTATCGGAAGTATTTCGCTTTACTGAAAGAGACCCGCACGGAATTCCCCTTCATTCTCCACGCATATTGCCTCATGCCCAATCACATTCATCTTCTACTCGAAACTTTAGAGACACCTCCAGGTTTGATTATGAAAAAATGGCATGCCAGCTATGCTCTAGCATTTAACAAGCGTCATGACTTAGTCGGCCATCTATTTCAAGGACGATACGGTGCAAAGTTAGTAAAAAATGATGAATACTTCCTTACTGTTAGTCGATATATTCACCGTAATCCATTGGAAGCTCAAATGGTGAAAAAAGCTGAAGAGTACCCTTGGAGTAGCTATGCAGCCTACTTTTTTGGTCGAAAAAACCCCTATATCACCACTACAAAAACCTTCTCCTATTTTTCTGAACCACAAAGAGAGCAGTATCGGAAGTTTATTGAAGAAGGGGGTCAGTCCCCCAGTGATTTAACGCTTTAACACAGTGGGGGTCTGACCCCAAGTTATTAAAAGATGTCCATCTATACCGGTGATAAAGACATCAATATCCTGCTTTCGATAGCGATCGTAAACAGCCTTGCTCTGAAAAAGGTTGGCACTCATAATAACGTATTTAGGCTGAACTGCTGTAATAAAGGACTTGGAAGAGGAGGTCTTATCCCCATGGTGAGGTGCATCTAACACATCTGCCTGCAGCTTCGGACCAAGGCGTTCTACCAGATCATACTCCCGCTCTTTATAAATATCCCCTGTAAAAAGGATGCTCTGATCCTCATAGGTTAAGCGCATGACCAGGGAATGGTTGTTGATAGTGGAAGTGCTTAACTCAGCTGGCAGGGTGGATGGACCTGTCCCCTTCGGTGGATTCAGAACCTCGATGGTTACCTCCTCGCCTAACTGTAAAAGGTCTCCCTCTTCTAAATAGGTCACCGGAATTTGCCGTTCTTCCAGGAGAGCTACCACCGATTTATAGGTCTCTGTGGTGTGGGGCACATTCACCGTTAAAAATTGTTTGATTTCCAGCGTTCGCAAAAGGGTAGTGTAGCCACCAATATGGTCATGGTGGGGATGGGTTGCCACTGCATAGTCAAGATGCGTCAATCCCAGCTGTTGCAAATACTCTGCTACCTTGGGACCCACCTCCTTGATACCTGCATCAATCAGCATCGTTTCGCCATTGGGAGCATGAATTAAGATGGCATCCCCCGACTTCTCTTCGGCTTCCAGGTGGAAATATCGTATCTGTAGCTGACCATTGGATAATTCCGGATTGAAGAAGCGCTGGATAAAATCCTGATTTTGTTCCTCTCCTGCTGCGAGTTCTCCTTCACCCGTCAGCCCAAGCCCATCAGCAGATAATTCCACAGAGGCTGAGATGTGATCCCCTTGATCCTCTCCATCCTTTCCATCAAGAACCCCAGTGAATACGAGGAGAATCAGGGCGAGGAGAGGGATGAGTAAAGCAGCTCCCCAGCGCCCCCATTTTCCTAACTTCCAATTCCTATGATGATTCAAGCTCGTTCACCTCCTAAAAAAATCTAGCGAAACGTAGAATTGGACATGGCTTGCACAATATAGCGCTGCGCAATAATAAAAAGTAACACGATGGGTAGGATGGTGAGCACACTACCGGCCATAATCAGATGCCAGTTGGTCACCTCTGTTCCCACAAAGGTATCCTTTAGCATGGCAATCCCCACGGTGAGGACGCGCATACTCTCCTGATTGGTAGCGATGAGCGGCCAGAAGTAGGAGTTCCAGCTAGCGATGAAGATAAAGATTCCCAGTGTAATGACCGTAGGACGGGCCATGGGAACGAGAATTCCATAGAGAATCTGCCAACGATTGGCGCCATCCAGCTGGGCTGCTTCAATTACGCTGTTATCAATGGATTTAAAGGCTTGACGCAGTAGAAAAATTCCATATGCTGAGATGGCGTGAGGGACAATTAAGCCAGCAAAGGTATTGAGCCAGCCTAGTTTTGATACCATTACATAGACTGGAATGAAGGTTACTTCTCCAGGGATCATCATGGCTGCAAGTACAAGGAGAAATAATTGGTCTCGTCCGCGGAATCGTCCTTTCGCAAAGGCATAGGCAGTGATGATGGCAAAATTGAGCTGGAGTAGGAGGATACCGACCGTCATCAGGATGGTGTTCAGCATATAAGTGCCAAAGGGCGCCATTTGAAAGGCATCCAGATAGTTTTCCCAATGCCACTCTGCAGGCCAGAGGGTTGGTGTGGTGGTATTGATCTCCTTCTCCGATTTGAAGGAGGTGATGATCATCCAGTAGATGGGAAAGCAGAAAATCAAGGTGCTAGCTAAGGCTAGCATGAAGCGGGTGGATGAGAGAAATCTTCCGATGAGCTGTGGCATGGATTCACTTCCACCTACCCTTCGTAATGAACTTTCCGTTTTGATAGCTTCATCATTAGTGCTGTGAGAGTCAGTAAAATGACGAAGAGGAT
Source organism: Rubeoparvulum massiliense (assembly GCF_001049895.1). GTDB lineage: Bacteria > Bacillota > Bacilli > Rubeoparvulales > Rubeoparvulaceae > Rubeoparvulum > Rubeoparvulum massiliense. Next base: position 270,695 of record NZ_CVPE01000005.1, on the reverse strand, counting down.
TACCACCAGTGCAGAGGACCGACCAACACGGAATTCATGGAAGGCGGTCTCATAGATCCAGTAGACGATCACCTTCGTAGAATTGAGGGGTCCTCCTCCGGTCATCACATCCACCGATTGAAAAACCTGCATGGAACCGATCACCGAGGTGACTAGTAAAAAGAGGGTGATGGGGGAGAGGAGTGGCAAGGTAATATACCAGAAGCGTTGCCACCCGTTGGCTCCGTCCACCTTCGCTGCCTCATAATACTCCGCAGGGATCCCTCGTAAGCCTGCAAGAAAAATCATCATGGCATACCCTGTGCTCTTCCAAGCCGTCACGATGATGATGGCCCATAGCGCTGTCTTCGGACTGAGTAACCAATTGACGGGCTCCAATCCGAAGAAGGCGATGATTTGATTGAGGATGCCGTAATTGGTATTGAAAATCCAAAGAAAGATCATGGCACAGACCACCATGGCGATGTAATGTGGCATGAAGATCAGCAAGCGCATGATGCTATAATGACGAGCGATCTTATTCAAGAGTAGAGCGAGAAGAAGGCCGAGGATCATGGTGATGCCCACATCGAAAAAGGTATAGAGAAAGGTTACCTTCATCACTTGATAAAAGTCAGGATTATTGAAGACCCAGAGATAATTTTTCCACCCCACCCATTCCTTCTCAGGGCGAATAAAATTCCACTTGGTAAAGCTGAGATAAAGAGTGTAGAGCAAGGGATAGAAGGTAAAGAGGGCGAGTAGAAACAAAGCAGGTGTAACCATCCCCAGATCCTTTAGCTTCTCCCTTGTGGTATAGTGGAGCTTTTGCTTCGGTAAAGAGAATTTTTTTGCAATTGGTAGCATCGCATTCAACTCACATTCATCACAATCATGGGCAACCCCTTAATAGTCTTCCAAGATCTCGTTCATCTGCTTGGCAGCCTGCTCCATTAATTGGTCCACGTCGCCGCCTTCCAAGGAGATTTTCCCTACTACTTCCTCATAGAGCTTGCGGAATTCCCCGTAGGCTGGATGTTGAATCCGTGGGTTTACGTTATCGAACCAATCAAGGATGGCTTTATACTGAGGCTTCTCTGTCAAGAACCGCTGTCCAGCCTCAGAAGCGAGGGCTGATTTTCGTGTAGGTAGATAGCCGGTAAAGTCGGTGAATGCAATATTATGCTCAGCCGAGGTCATAAAGTTGACGAATTGCCAGGCAGCCTCTTTCTCAGCATCAGGAATATCGTTCATGATGACGATCCCTGCACCACCAATATGGGTTTCACGGTTCATGTCAGCTGGTAAGAAGGAGACACCGATCTCGAAGCCTGCGTTCTCGATATACCAGTCAATATTGGCAGAGGTATGCTCTACCATAGCAACCTTTTGGTCGAGGAAGAGCTGTTTCATTTCACCAGAAGCTCCTTTTCCATAGGGTAAGAGTAGCCAGCCGTTCTCTTTCCAGGTCTGGAAGTTCTTCAGGAATTTCTTCGTACCCTCCTGATTCAGTCCGGATTGCCCGTTTTCATCGATGATCTGTCCACCACCATTGATGATCCAAGGGTCATAGTACCAAGCACTCCAACCAGGGATGGCGAAAGCGTGGCGAGTGGTGGTGTTTCCCTCTTTGATGGTGAGAGCCTCAGCGAAAGCAGGGACTTCCGCCCAGGTTTCTGGTGGTTTCACGCCAGCCTCATCAAGCATGGCTTTGTTATAGATAAAGACTGATGCGCTAACCACTAAGGGTAGGCCTACTTGCTTACCGTTGTAGCTATAGGCACGTAGCATCCCTTTTGAAAAGTCGTCAAGGTCTACTTGGTCACGTTGAATAAAAGGTTCAATTTCTGCGAGGATACCGCTCTCGGCAAAGTGGGGGATGCTGGCGGATTCTAGTACGGTAACAGTAGGTAAATTACCAGCTGCTAAGGAAGCGATTAATTTCTTTTCAAGGTCACCATAGCCCCCTTGGAAGACAGCTTCCACTGTGATGTGGGGATACGCTTTTTTAAACTCTTCAAGCATATAGTTGAGTCCTTCAACCTGTGTATCGCCATGGCTATGCCAGTACTGGATGGTTACGGGTTCAACTGCTTCAGCTTGTGAAGTTGCAGATGTTTGATTTGCAGTGGCAGAATTGACGGTGGATCCTTTCGCTCCTGCGGAGGTGTCTTGAGTAGTTCCTCCTTTGCCTTCTGAGGAGGAATTGCAAGCAACTAACGATGAGAATGCAAATATCAAGGTAAGTAGAAGAAATAATCCTTTACGTCCGAATATTGATTTCAACATTGGTTCTACTCCTTTCATCATCGAGAGAATTTACCTAAATGGATCTGATTGACATGTGAGTGTCGAGTAGCTGGAAGCAGATGAGAAAAGAAGAAGACCTTTAATAGAACAGGCTGGAAAATGTCCTTCCATAAGGACCAAACTTTCCATGCTCTATTAAAGGTCTCTCATTTATTCTCTGACCTAGTTTCCTCACTTGTCATTTATTACATTATCATCTCACTATTAAGGCAGTGTTGAGGAGGTGTAAATAATTGGGGTCAGACCCCCATCGATTTAACGCTTTAATGTAATGGGGGTCTGACCCCACTTTACAAAAGATTTACACCAACCCCATCCCTCCTTTACAGGGATCGTATAGAGTGGGGGTTGTAGAAGAGTGAAGATGAGGAGAGGAAGGGGTTCTGTAGATGAAGCTGTATCGTGACCAGTTCATTCGTTATATCGAAGAGGATCGTCTCATCGTCTCCGTCAAAGAAGCAAGGCATTTAGAGAAAGCGCTAGCGTCACCAGCACGCGTCATCTTTCTATTGACGGGCAATATTGGGGTGGTAAAGCGTTATGTGCAGCTCTTTCAGCAGGAAGGAAAGCTGGTCTTCCTCCACATGGAGAAAATCGGAGGATTAAGCTGTGACAAGGAAGGGATGCATTTCCTCAGCTCCTATCTCAAACCAACGGGAATTGTCAGCACGAAGAATAGTATGATTAAGCTCGCTAACCGTTTGGGCCTACTCACCATCCAACGTCTGTTTCTCATTGACCATGATGCCCTGCACCATGGACTGCAATCGGTAGAGGAGAACCAACCAGATGCAGTAGAAGTGATGCCAGCCCTTTTGCCCTCTTATCTTGATTACTTACGGAGCAAGACAGAGTATCCACTGATAACAGGAGGGCTAATACAGAACCAGGAGCAGATGAAGCTGGCGCTATGTCATGGTGCCAGGGCTGTTTCCACAGGGACACCAGTATTATGGAAGGAGCTACCTACTGATGTCAAAAATTCGTACTGTACTCTTTGATCTGGATGGAACATTACTAGATAGTAAAAAGTTAGTGGTCGATGCTGTTTATCATACTCTGGATCATTTTATGCCCAAGCGTTATGAATACGAAGCGGTGGAAGCACGTTTTGGTATGGCATTTGAACCTTTTCTTGCCTCGTTGATCCCAGAACGGAAAGAGGAGGTGCTAGACTATTTTAATCGATACACACTGCGTTACCATGACGAAGCAGTCCAGCTCTTCCCAGGTGTGGAGGAGATCCTTCAGCAGTTAACACTGGAGGGCTATCAGTTAGGGTTGGTGACCAATAAGACACGTAGTCTTACAAACCGAGCATTGCAGCTCTTTGATCTGGAAGAGTTCTTTAGTGTGATCATTACGTTAGATGATGTGAGGTGTGGGAAGCCAGATCCGGAACCACTTTATCGAGCATGCTCCTATTTACAGGTCAAGCCTGCTGAAGCAGTGCTGATAGGAGATAGCCAGTATGATCGGTTAGCAGCGAAAGCAGCAGGGATGCCTTTTTGCTTTGTGGGGTCAGACCCCCATAACGTTAAAGCTTTAAAGTAGTGGGGGTCTGACCCCAAATAATCATATTTATAATATAATAATAAAATCATTAGGATGAAGTGGTAGGACTTCATTCTTTTTTGATTAATAGAAATGATTCATTTGTTCCACCCCAAACATAGTTAGAATCGTGTACAATAGTAACAGCACAAGTACTTCCAAGGTGCTAAATGGGAAAAAGGTGAGACGGCAATGGATCCATTCGTAGACGTAATGACCGATGATAAAGAACAACCCCAAGAAATTAAGGTGATGGATCAAGTTTTAAAGAAAACCATCGGTCATGTGCAGGATAGTCAGAAGAAAATCTATGAGATTTTTGAAGCTTCCCAGCAGGAAGGAAGTAACTTACATAAGGAGTTACAACGGCTGAATGGTGAAGTAGCGGAAGTGGTAGAGCACTACGATGAGGTGGAGTTGAAAACACGTAAGGCTCGTAGCCATTTGGCTATGGTGAGTCGTTATTTCGATCGCTACAGTGAGGAAGATATTCGGAAGGCCTACGAGAACGCTAATCAGCTTCAACTGGAGCTTGGTGTGCTTCGTGAGCGAGAAACCAATCTTCGTCGGCGTCGTGATGAACTCCAGATTCGCTTGCGTAATCTCGAAATTACCATTCAGCGTGCAGAATCCCTCATCACTCAGTTAGGGGTTGTATTTGAGTATCTCTCCGGAAGTATTTCACAGATGAAAGAGGAGCTAGAGAATGCTCAATTAAAATCACAGCTCGGATTACAAATTATCCAGGCTCAAGAAGATGAGCGGAAGCGTGTAGCGCGGGATATCCACGATGGTCCTGCCCAATCTATGGCAAACCTGGTGCTAAGGACCGAAATTATTGAAAAACTTCTAAATCAGCAGGATTTTAGTAAGGTACGTAGCGAATTAAAAGAATTAAAAGTATTGGTTCGCCAAAGTCTAGCTGATGTTAGAAAGATTATCTTCGACCTGCGCCCCATGGCGTTGGATGACTTAGGAATCGTACCTGCTGTTCGTCGATATGCGGAACGATTTCAAGAAGAATACGGTGTGGAGACAATTGTTCAGGTTCGAGGTCGGGAGGTTCGGTTATTCTCTACGAGAGAGGTTGCTGTTTTTCGCCTGATTCAAGAGGCCCTAAGCAATGTGGCGAAGCATAGTCAAGCCACTCATGTTCATATCAATTTCCACTTCGGTGATGAGAAGTTAATGGTAGCAGTACAGGATAATGGCATTGGTTTTGATGTGAATGGCGTGCGAGAGAAAGCCACATATGGGATCATGGGGATGGAAGAACGTATTTCTCTGCTCAAGGGTAGAATGGGCTTTCAATCAGCAGGGGGGAAGGGCACAGTCGTTATATTTACGATTCCAATACATGATGATATAGACAAGGAGGATCTAGATGGAGAACACGAAGATCGTATTGGTCGATGATCACTTATTGTTCCGGGAGGGACTTAAGCGCATCCTACAGATGGAAGACAATATGGAAATCATAGGTGAAGCAGGAACTGGTAGAGAAGCAGTAAAACTCGTAGAAGAATTGAACCCTGATGTTGTGTTGATGGATATTAACATGCCTGACCTAAACGGGGTGGATGCCACTGAACAGATTCTTGAAGTCTGCCCCGACATGAAGATCATCATCCTCTCCATCCATGATGATGAGAGCTATGTACAGAGAACTTTACGTACAGGTGCCCGCGGTTATCTACTAAAGGAAATGGACTCTGATACCTTGATTCAAGCTGTTCAAGCAGTTGCACGAGGAGAAGCATTTATCCATCCACGGGTTACGGGTCGTCTCATCGAGGAGTATCGTCGTCTCTGCGATAAAGAAGAGATTACGCAAATCTATGATTCTGTGCCCACCATGAAGGACCCAGAAAAGTATGCCCTCCTCACGCCCCGTGAGCGGGAAGTACTGCAATTGATGGCAGAGGGTAAGAGTAATCGAATGATTGGTGAACAAGCCTATATTAGTGAGAAGACTGTAAAAAACCATGTAAGCAGCATTCTGCAGAAGTTAGATGTGTTGGACCGTACTCATGCGGTTGTTAAGGCGATTAAGAATGGTTGGGTTCGTTTGGATAAAGAGATCGACCGTTAATTTTTTTGCTGGTCTTATACATAGCGATACACGGAATATAGACGAAAGGCATACCCTAAATTAGGAGGGATGCCTTTTGTTTATCTGGGTATCTATCATATTGTTAGTTTGTCTCATGGCACAAGGAGTGTTATTACTATACCTGCAGTGGGTTCAAGTGCATCGTTCAACAGCGAAACCACATGGGTATGCGATTCTGGTAGGGAATTCCGCTGCAGAGATCGAAGGGACCATTCGGAAGCTCTACCGTAAAGCATCCATGCAAGGCGTAGATATTGAGTTAATTGTGGTGGACTTTTCATCGGAGGATGATACGATTCAGGTTTTAGAACGACTAGCGCAATACTATCAACTTCATTACTACACCGCTGAAGAGTGGGAAGAAACCATCGGTAGTGTGGAGCGAGATCAAGTTAGTGAGAATAGGCTAGAGGTCATTGATTTACGGCGTTCTCTCAAGTGGACACGCTAGAAATATGGTAATTTATTAGTAGGGTGGGAAAAATAATACAGACAAGGTAGGAAAATTGGAGTATAATTAAGGATAAATATCTATTGCCATATATGCTGATAAGTGGTACGGGAAGGGGATTCAATTGCAGAAACGTAGCGGTTTTCTTCTCATACTATTATTTATATCCTATTTGGTATTCGTTGTTGGGAGTTGGGTCCTTCAACCTAGTTGGGATTGGTCACAATGGCCCCTCTTCTTCTCCCTCCTTATTCTGCAAATTATGACATATGCCTATCCATTAGTAATTAAGCAGCAACGTGTGATTCTAAGCCTCACAGTAACTCTACCTCTTCTATATACTTGGGGAATGGTAGCGGAGCTTTGGGTTACACAGTTGGCAATTATTTTAGCGACACTCCAGAATCCAAGACGTACATGGCAGGAAGGTGCAGGTAGTCTAATCTCTGCTGGTTGGAGCTCTTTTATCGCAGGTTTGGTCTATACTGAAGTGAGGAATGAACTGCTACATTATCCGTTCTCGCATATTAATACGATAAGCTCTTTACTTCTTTATGTTCTCATCTATCTGGTTCTATCATTGCTGATCCATGCATTCTTAGAACAGGAGCGCATCCGTTTTTCTCATGTACTTTTTCTCATACCATTCCATTTTCTAGCTATCGTTCTCAGCTTCCTATTAATTCTCGTCATTGAAGAACTGGGCCTCATCGGCTTTTTATTCTTTGCCGTTCCTTACTTGGGAATGGTCATCTTAATCAATACATATGAAGAGAATAAGTTGGCCAATCATAATCTCCAAACCTTATATCAAACCTGTTTTCGCTTCACTTCACAGCTCGAGAGAGAACGTGTGCTGGATGCTGTACATGAGGCGATGGCTCAGATCCTTCCAGGCAATTATTACAGTATTCACCTCGTGGATGGAGAACAACTCATCCAATGGACAGGCACAGAAGATCATAAATCTACGACAGTACCTAATGGGACAATCAGGAGGATACCCCTCGGTAAAGGTGTGGTAGGGCGTGTTGCTGCCACAAGCAAGCCCATGTTGATCTATGATCTATTTGAATTGTTGTCAGTACCTGAGCCCATTGAGGAAGAAGCGCAGTTTCGATCCATGGTTGCGGTACCCATTATCGGAGATGGGAAGGTACTCGGAGTGCTGTCCTGTGCAGATTCAGCCGAATTTACCTACCGTAAGGAGCACGTAACTTACTTGCAAATTCTAGCTGGACAAGCTTCTGTAGCTCTCCTCAATGCATACCAATTTGGGATTACAGAGCGGCGAGCACGCTATGATGAATTGACGGGTCTTTTTAACTACCGCACTTTTTTACAAATCCTCACAGAGCGACTAGAATCAGCACGGATTGAAGAAGTACCCTATAGTCTTTTAATGATTGATCTCGATTATTTTAAAAAGGTAAATGATACCTATGGGCATCTTGCAGGTAATCAGGTATTGCAAGAATGTGCCCGACTCTTTAAAGGGTCATTGCGAAATCCACAAGACGTGGTGGCTCGTTATGGTGGAGAGGAATTTGTCATTCTCTTAAACAATATGGAGCAGGAAGAGGCATATTTATGGGCTGAACAATTACGTAGTGTCATTGCACAGACACCCATACAAATCCCATCAACACTACAGGAGGACGGATGGCATAGCATCCAGATTACATTAAGTATTGGCATCGCCACCTATCCTATTCAAGGACAGGTAGGGAGTGAACTTCTCCGTTACGCGGACCGTGCTATGTATCGTGGAGCGAAGCAAGAGGGCCGAAACCGTGTAGCGATTTATGCGTAATTACTAGTGGGATTCTATACCTTGTGCCGATAAATACGTATAATGGATGTTAGGTGATTCTGTGGAAGGAGTGTGGAAATGAGTAAAATCGCAATTGTTACTGATAGTACAAGCTATATACCCGAAGATGAACTTGAAGCTTATGGTATTGAAATCGTCTCCCTTCAGGTAATTTTTGGCGAAGAGAGTTATCGTGAATATAAGGAGATTAGTAATGATGACTTCTATCGCATGCTGAAGGAACGTAGGGATCTACCCACCACTTCGCAACCTTCGGTAGGAGAGATCCTTACTACCTATGAACGGCTAGCTAAAGAGTATGATGAGATTATTTCCATCCATATCTCAAGTAAGATTAGTGGTACCTACCATTCCGCCTTAGCAGCCAGTCGCATGATCCAAGGAGCCAATGTTCATGTATTCGATTCAGGCATCGCTACCTATGCCCTGGGATTCTATGTGGTTGAGGCAGCTCGTATGGCTAAGGAAGGGAAGAGTGTTGACGAAATTATGGTACGGTTGGACGAGCTTCAGCAGAGCCAGGATCAATACTTTCTCGTGGACAATTTAGCTCATCTCCATCGTGGTGGCCGTCTCAATGCAGCTCAATTCCTTGTAGGATCGATGTTGAAGGTGAAGCCGATCTTAACCTTCCGTAATAAGGAGATCGTTGTATTCGAAAAGGTACGTACATACAATCGGGCGAAGCAACGTATTTTTGAATTACTAGAAGAGATCTTAGAACAGGGGTACCCGATGCGCCTCGGTATCATTCATGCCCGTCGTTTGGAGGAGGCTACCGCCTGGAAGGAAGAGTTTGAAAATCAATATGGCGAGCAAGTTGAGGTGGTTATCTCTGAATTTGGTCCTGTCATTGGGACGCACGTAGGAGAAGGGGCAATCGGTTTAAGCTGGATTCGTCGTTACTCATAAAGAAATCTTGTTCAAAGTTAAAAGAGGAGGGGTGGTGGAATGATCCAGATTCAGCGAATCACAACGATGTTGATCTCATTGATCTTTCTTATTCTTATGGTATTTGCATGGGACTGGTTTTCTCCACTCTCCCAAGCCATTCTCTGGGGAATTGTGTTGGTAGCGCTCGTGATTAGCATGTTCTGCTGGCATTATGGTGGTCGGCGTAATCCGCTTCTTCGCTATCCATCAGCTATCCTCCTTATGCTTTACTTTCTTTTTTCCGCCTACTTTGTCTATGAAACAGGAGGAGTATATAGTCAATACTTCCCTTTACTCTTTATTTTCCCCTTAACTTATAGCGCGATGATGTCACATTGGGGCTGGTTTCTAGCTGTCAATTTTTCAGGTATGATTTACACGATTTATCTCTTTATCACAACAGGTGATCCTAGTACCAGCTGGTTGAACTTTCATATCCTTTTACAGTATAGTGTGATATTTACGGTGAGCGGACTGCTCCTCTATTTCAATTCACCTTGCTTACATTGTCATACGCCCAAAGATTGTGGAAAGCATATAAACTGTCCTGTGGAATTGATCGAGGATCTTCAGGAAGGAAGAGAACATTGAATCAAAGAGAAAGATTAGCGATTAATCTATTATTATTTTTACTCCAATTATTGCTTATGTTGCTGGGGATTGTTCAGATCTCCATCGAGAATAATTGGCTTTATTTCATCTTCTTGCTCATTACGGGGATGCTGCTATTCTACATTGGCGTCAGGAGTAAGACAGATCGTGATTTTATGCGTGAACCATTGATCATTTATCTTCCATCCATCCTTGCCCTGCTTGCGATCTGGTTTACTGGAGGCAGTAGTAGTCTACTCTTTCCTGAACTTTTACTCATTCCAGTAATCATTGTATCAGTCAACCTTCCAAGGCGTATTGCCATGAGTGTAGCCAGCTTAAATATGCTGATTATCTGGCTCTTTGCCTTCGTGGAACCAAGCTATTTTCCCAATACCTCCAGTACGGTCTACCTCTTCATATATACCATCTTGATTCTTGCTATACCACAAATTTTTGGCTATCTCATTCGCCATCGTATTCACACATATCGGCTTGTATTTAAAGAATTCTCTGCAATGGAAGAGAAAAAATTAAACAAATGATTAAGAGAGGAGTGTATGTTAAAGCACATGGATCAAACCTCATTCTTTTTGGAGGCGGGGCGCCGCTTGCAAAAGGTGAAGGTGGTCTATCATACTGAACACAGAATCTATCGTTATCTCTTTGAAAAAGATCAGCAGTTACTTCTCACCGCCAACCCTTCTTCTCCTTGGGTGCTCATAAGCCCATCACTTCCTTTTCCCCATGCAGTACGAGAAAGAAAGCGCTTAGAAGCTTTAGATTTAGAAGCCTTAGAAGCAAAGACTTTGGCCCCTCTAATTACCTGCAGTGTTTTAGGGGATCTCACCCCTTCTTCTCAGCCTGTTATGTCCCCCTATTCCACCATCTCTTCTATAATTACAGGTCGACAGCTCCGACTCGAGGAACTCTGGAAGGCCTATGGACAGTTAAGCCTTCAGAATTCTCTTCTCCCTCAGGAGCATCACATTCGTCACTTTTTTCACTTGCTCCACCAATTGCATTGGAACAATGATGTGGAATGGTTACCAGGAACTGCGCTAGACCATCATGGAAAACCTGCCTGTTCTCGTTGTGGCGCTCGAGAAGGAGAGGAGCTTAAGCAAGTACCCTGCCAGCTTTGTGAAGCGGCTGGACAAACCTGCTATGCTTGTTCTTCCTGCTCTAGTCTTGGACAAATTCGTAGTTGTTCATTAATCATTCGAGGAATGCCTGAATCCTTCCAACCACTTCATCTAGCTGCGCTCAATCCGATATTCCCCAATCACCCCACATTCCATCCATCATCGAATCTACCATCTACCTCTATCAGCCATCAGCGATCTATTCACGGATCTCCTCATCACGCTGGTATCGAAATCCTCAATTTGACACCAGCACAGCAAGAAGCAGCGAACCAAGTTGTGGCTACGCTCCAACAGCACCACGTACAAGCAGGGAAAAGTGAAGAGCAAGGGAAGCGTAATTCAGCAGGCGATTCTTTTTGGCCACATCTGTTACTCTGGGCTGTCTGTGGAGCAGGGAAGACGGAGATGCTGTTGCCTGCCATCGCCTGGGCATTAGAGCAGGGGTTGCGAGTTGCCATTACTACACCACGTAAGGATGTGGTATTAGAACTGCTTCCTCGCTTCCAGCAGTACTTTCCCTATACAGAGATGGTAGCCCTCTATGGAGGCCATCAGAGCTGGGAGCGTCCGGCTTTGATCATCTGTACCACCCATCAGCTTCTCCGCTTTCACCATGCCTTCCATCTCCTAATCCTCGATGAGATGGACGCCTTCCCCTATCATCATTCACCATTACTTCCCCGCGCTGTACAGCGTGCCCTTCACCCACAAGGATTCTTCCTAGCTTTAACCGCCACACCAGCCCGTGCAGAACAGCGGGCAAGTCTCCGTGGTCAATTACCAACAGTAACGATCCCAGTTCGTTTTCATCATCATCCTTTACCAGTTCCCCGTCTCTGTCGCCACTCTCCCCGTGCTCGCAGATTACCACAGCGCTTTCAGAAATTATTGCGATGGTTTGAGGAGCGCTGGCAGAAGGTGATGGATGGGATGGGGGATGATATGGGAGATAGTAGCGTGCTTCCTTCTCTTTTTCTCTTCGTACCTCGAAAAAGGGAAATTGGTCAACTACAGGCCTATTTTCAGCAGCACACATCACTCTCCATGGAGAGTACGCATGCAGATGATCCAGAACGGATCCAGAAGGTCGAGGCGTTCCGTCGTAAGGAGTTCCCGATTTTGCTCTGTACCAGCATTCTAGAGCGTGGCGTTACCATTTCCAACTCCCATGTTGTGGTCTGGGAAGCAGATGCTGCGATCTGGGATGAAGCGGCGTTGGTTCAGATGGCAGGTCGAGCGGGGCGGAATGCCCAATATCCAACTGGCCATATTTTGTTTGTCGTGACACAGCCAACGCTAGCAGTTCGTCATGCCATTGCACATATTCGGAGAATGAATCGCTTAGCGAAGAAAGGTGGTTATTTATGAGATCATCGACTGTATATCTTCGTCCCATCTCATGTCTCGCCTGTGGACAGCAATATCGTCCAGGGGCAATCGAGTGGCAAATGGGGGAATTGGCCATCTGCCATACTTGTTGGCAGGGCTTAGGCTGGCTCCAAGGTCCTTCTTGTGTTCATTGTGGACGTGCCATGGAGGGTGATCTCTCCTCTGCACGCTGTGGTGATTGTGCTGTAAGAAGAGGCAGTGTTCTTCATGGGCAACGTAGCCTCCTCACCTATAATCCGCTAAATCGCCAACTTCTTTATCGCTACAAGTATTGGGGGGAGGTGCAATTATACACATTTTTTGGTCAACTGATGGTACTTGGATTTAAACGGTATTATGACGCCTCAGTTAAGGGCAAGAGCTGGTCGCTGTGGAAGGGCTGGAGCAGGGTTTTTGCCAAGGAAGCCACACGTCCATCCATTCAACTTCTAACCTATGTGCCACTGCACGAGAGTCGTCTCTATGAGCGGGGCTTTAATCAAGTGGAGTTACTGGGAAGAATCCTGTCCAAACAGCTGAATCTACCGATGGTCACCCTCCTTCAGCGGGTTAAGGCAACGGTAAAACAGAGCAAGCAGGGGAGAGGAGGGCGTATTCAGAGTTTAGATGGAGCATTCGCACCATTGCCTTTGCCAACTCAGTTACTGATGGGAATTGAACCTGATCAACCTTGTCAGCTATTGCTACTCGATGATCTCTATACCACAGGATCAACGTTGGAGCATTGTGCGCAAGTGCTACAAGCAAGCTATCCTCAGTGGCAGATTTATGGGTTGACATTGATCAGAGCAGGGGGTCAGTCCCCCATTAAGTTAATGCGTTAAAGCAATGGGGGACTGACCCCCTAATATTGACAATTGAAGAAAAATATATATACTCAATATATATACTGAGTATATATGGAAGGTGTGAAGCTTGTGATTAAAGCAACAGGCTTGAAGAAGAGCTATCGTAATGGCAATCAGCGTTACGATGCGCTGAAGGGAATTGATCTCTCCATTTCCCGAGGTGAATTTGTCGCCATTATGGGTCCAAGTGGTTCAGGAAAGAGTACATTGCTCCATCTCCTCGGTGGGCTTGATCTTCCTACAGGTGGAGAGCTGTTAATCAATGGCACTGAGCTAAGCAATCTCTCGGAGAAGAAGCGCTGCCTCTTTCGCCGTAATACCATTGGCTTTGTCTTTCAAAACTATCAGTTGATCCCTGCCATGACTGTAGCAGAGAATATCGCCCTACCTATGCAAGCAGCAGGAAAGAGCAAGGAAGAAATACATGAGCGTGTTCAAGTGCTCGTCGAAGCAGTAGGCTTGCTGGGAAAAGAGCATGCCTTTCCCTCCCAATTGAGTGGCGGCCAGCAGCAACGGGTTGCTGTGGCCCGTGCTCTAGTGATGCAACCGCCCTTGGTTTTAGCTGATGAGCCAACTGGTAATCTGGATCGCAAAAGGGGGAGCGAGATTCTAACCTTACTCTCTCAGCTCCATACTAGAGAGGGTCTTACTATCGTGATGGTGACCCATGATTTATACGCTGCAAGTTTTGCAGAACGTGCTATTCTCTTAAAGGATGGAGCGATTGAGGTAGATGTGAATCAACGGGAGGAGGCGGAAGGGGATGTCATGGCAGATTTCTTGGCGAAACTTCATGCATAAAAAATGGCGGACCTTTCTTACGCTCATTGCCATCGTCATGGGTGTTGCCATGATGATGATGGTGTTGACGACGGTGGCGACCACCCAGCATATCACTGACCTACAGTTAAAGCTTTTCTATGGGAATGCGGATATCCTCGTGGAAGGGCGAGATCAGTTGCTCTCAGAAGCATGGGAAGAGAAGATCCGTGCTACAGCTGGATTGACAGAAATGGTGAAGGTCCTGCATCGGCAGGAGGTGATCCAGTGGTCAGAATCGCAGGAGATTCCTTGGGAGAAACGGCGAATTCGTCTCACTGGCTTGGACCAGCTCGATGGTTCCATGAGCAATCTGCATCCTTTAGCAGGTGATCTGCATGGGGAAGGCATCATCATTTCTCAGAAGGCAGCGGCACTCTGGCAGGTGAAGAGTGGTGATCCTATCCGCTTACAGATCGAAGGACGAGCGGTGGATACCCGTATCACAGCCATTGTTGCAGATACACCTCTTCTCGATGGCGGAAAGAAAAGAGTGGATGACGATCGGGGAGAATGGCGTGCTGTGGTGGCGCTCTCAACTTTGCAAGCGTGGCATGGCTTACAGGGCGAAATTCAGGAGTTTCGGATCCAATTGAATGAGGGTGTAGATCAGGAGAGCTATCTCACAGCTCTTCGTCAGCAGTTGGATTCTGAGCAGATTCATCTCTATCCATTGGTGCTGGATCAGCGGGGAACTAATCCCTTAGATTCACTTTATTTGATGTTTTATCTTGTGGGAGCTTTAGCCCTACTGTTAAGCGGTTTTATTCTGTTTAATGCACTCTACGTAACGATCTGGGAACGACGTAAAGAGTTTGCTGTAATGAAAACCTTAGGATTGACACCAGCACAGATCGGGCAGATGGTGCTACGTGAAGTACTGATGTTGGCAAGCTGTGGCACCTTCATTGGAGTCATCCTCGGTATTTGGATGGCTGGTGGAATGCAAACTCTCTTATTTGGTGCCTTCGATGCAAATCTGGAGTATCAGCTTCAGTTCAAGTGGGCCCTGCCAGTTACAATCCTTCTCGGGTTCATCATTCCCTTATTAGCAGCAGCCATCCCGGTAAAGAAGGCGAGTGGGGTGAACATTATTGCTGTGTTGAAGCCAGGAATGGGAGAACAAGCTACCCCCTTACCCTGGTGGCGACTCGTACTGGGTGTTATCCTATTAGGTGGAGGCTTCCTTCATCATCCCATTGCTTACCTTTCATTATTGGTTAGTCTGTTCCTCCTCTATCCCTATTTCCTTCAACTGTTACAAGGCTTCCTAGCATGGTGGAATCAGAAGCTCTGGGGCTATCCAGGTGAGGTGGCAAATACAGCATTGAAGCGTCAGATCACCCGTACTAGTAATACAGCGGTGATCCTCTCCTATGGTGTGGCTGTGCTCCTCTTGGTTTCCTCGCTCTTTCAGATGATGGAGGAAATGGTGGATGAAGAGGTTCGAACAACATTTGGTGGACAGCTCCAGGTTCGGATGGAGCAGCCCCTGGATGACCAGGGCTTACAGCTCATTGCAAGCACATCAGGTGTGAAGGACGTTACGAAAATGTGGGAGACCCAAGTTCAGTGGGAGAGGGAGGGAACAGGTGAGCGAAGGCAGTTTAAAGTGGTTGGAGTTGATCCAGCTTGGCTGGAGAAAAATCCGCTCTATCGTCTACAGGAGAATGGTGATACTGCGCGGCAACAAAGGACCGCCTTTCAAAATGGCGAAGGTGTATTGCTCGGCTCCTATGCTTTTGGGGAATGGGGAGGTGCAGTGGGTGAAGTAATCTCTTTCGATACACCCAATGGTGAAGTATCTCTCCCGGTGCTAGGTGTTGTAGATACCCTCCATGATAATGGATATGTGGCTTTTTACTCTGGACCCCATTTTTCATCTACCTTGGGAAGCGCCAAGGCTTATCGAGCATTGGTAAGTATCGACGAGAGCCAGTCTACTGTAGCCATTAAGAAAAACCTATTTCAAAGGCTTGGAACGGATGTAAACCGTATCATCAGTGTGGAGGAGCAGGTAGAACGCGCCCAGGATACACTTCCAGGAGTGCGAGGGCTCTTTCAAGGACTCTTATTCTTCACCATCTTCATTGCTGGGATCGGGATTGTGAACACCTTGTTCGTCAATGTATTAGAGCGAACAAGAGAGTTAGGCGTGATGCGTGCCATCGCCTTTACCCGTGGTCAAATCTATCGTGTAATTCTCGCAGAAGGGTTTATGATTGGTAGCTGTGGGGCATGGTTAGGAGTCGGTCTCGGTCTACTTTTCATCAATGTAAATCGAGCTATGCTTAGTACCTCGATGACGATTCCCTACTCAGTTCCACTAATGGTACTCGTTGTGGCAATACTTTTCTCGATGCTGGTAGGTTTGCTGGCAGCATTGTTACCTGCAAGGCGTGCAGTTAAGATGGAACTCCATTCTGCGCTTCGCTATGAATAGCTATAAGTACAAAAGGAGATTGATTTCATGAGCGTTCGTCATTCCATTCTCACCTTGTTATATAGCCGACCTCGACATGGGTACGATATCAAAATCTCCTTCGATGAGATGGTACATCATCAATGGAATCTCAATGTGGGTCAGATCTATACCACGCTGGATCGTTTGGTCCGTGATGGTCTTGTTGAACCACTAAATGCTGAACATGGAGAGAAGAAGGAATACCAGATTACACAGCAGGGAAGAGAGGAGCTCTATCAATGGTTAATTGGTCCGGTAGAGCGTTCTCTTTTAAAAGATGAATTCTACTTTAAGCTATTATGTGCGAAGCAGATCCAATTCCATCAGGAGGAGGAGATGATCCGCCGGCAGAAGGAAATGATTCTAAGGAATATGCTACAGATGCGAGCATTACGGACGCAGTTGGATCCAGTGGAGGATCATGCGATGATCCTCCTTGTGGAAGGGGCAATTCTGCATTTAGAGGCGGATTTGAAGTGGTTGGAATTGTAAAGGGCACATCCATTCGGATGTGCCCTTTTTAGATGGGATGGGGGTCAGACCCCCGCCGCTTTAACGCATTAACTTAGTGGGGGTCTGACCCCCACTTATCACTTATTATTAATGATATCCCTTAGCTTCGTCTTTATCGATCTTTTTCCGGAAGAGCCAGTGTGCCCAGGTTTGATAAGCGATGACGATTGGTACAAAGATTAGTGCAACAATGAACATGATCTGCAGATTCTTTGCACTACCACGTGCATCAAAGAGGTTGACACTGTATTGTGGATCGATAGTTGGTAGCATGTTTGGGAACATCCCGATGAAACCAGTGGCCATAAGCATCAGGAAGGAGAGTGCTGTGAAAATCCAAGCCCAGCCGAATTTCCCCTTACTAGCAAAAGGCTTAACAAGTACGAGCAGTACCAGTGTTAATACTGGGAATACCCAGAGAACAGGATAATCTGCAAACTTATCAAGTAATGGTGTACGATTGTTCGTTGCCACAAAGAAGATGGCTAATACTGCAACAGAGATGACCCAGAAATAGGTGATGAGTCGTTTAGCTCGCTCTGCCACAGGACCTGAGTTCTTGAGGGATACCCAGAGGGAACCGGACAGAAGGGATAGGGCGACAAAGAGTACGCCACCTAATAATCCGTAGGGATGCAAAAGGGAGAGTAAGGTTCCTTCGTATCCATTTTCAGTTACTTGTAGTCCATAGTAGAGATTGGCAAAGGCTACCCCAAAGAGTAATGGAATTAAGAAACTACTGATGTTGTAAGCCCATTTCCAAGAGGCTTGCCATTTTGGATTATCATCCTTATGCATAAACTCTAAGCCAGTTGCCCGGAAGAACAGGGCAAACAAGATTAACATCAGTGGTGTATAAAGCCAACTAAACATATTGGCATAGGTGATAGGGAAAGCGGCAAAGGTAGCACCACCAGCGGTAATCAACCAAACCTCATTCCCACCCCAGAAAGGTCCGACGGTCTCTTGTAATTGGTTCCGCTCTTGTCGGTCTTTTGCAATGAAGGAGAAGAGCATTCCCGTTCCAGATGTATAGGATTCAAGAATGAAGTATACGGCCCAAAGCACACCCCACAGAGCGAACCAGATAATAGCTAGTGTATCGTGGGACATTGGCTTAAACCTCCTTCGTACCTGCGGCAGTAACAGCAGGTTGTTGTGGGTCTACTGGATTTGGAGTTTGGAAGTGATCATCCATGTCAGGCCCTTGTTTAGCATATTTTTTCAATAGATAAACGTCAGCGATAATTAAGGTTGTATAGAAGACGATGAGGCCGATTAATGAGAACCAAACTTGTGAGGAAGCAATTGGTGATACTGCATCATTGGTCTTCATTAATCCATATACGATCCAAGGTTGACGTCCCATCTCAGCAACGATCCATCCTGCAGTTGTTGCAACATAAGGAAGAAGGATAGAATAGAGCATGATTTTCAGATAACGACGAGATACCAAGAGCTTTCCTTTGCGATAGAGATAATATCCAAACCAGGAAACAAGCAAGAAGAACGTACCTAAAGCAACCATGATGCGGAAGCTATAGAAAACAGGGAGAACAGGTGGACGTTCATCTTCTGGGATATCCTTCAGGCCGATTACTTCACCATTGAAAGAATTGGTATAAAGGAAGCTACCCATTTTTGGAATTGGTAAGGCTTCGATATTCCGTTCATTAGCTGGGTCTGGGAAGGAGATAATATGGAATGGCAAACCGCTTCCAGTCTCCCAAACAGCCTCTAATGCTGCCGCTTTAGCTGGTTGAACTTGTGCAACGAATGTACCATTCTTATGTCCGATCAATGGTGTTGCAGTAGTTGCAATCAAAGCCATGATTAAAGCGATACGGAAGGAGCGTTGGAAGAATTCTACATTTTGTTTACGGAGTAAGTGGTAAGCACTAATACCCATTACAAAGAAAGAGCCTACTACATAACAGGCGACGATGGTGTGGATTAACATATGCCATACATAAGGGTTCGATAGAATTTCACCGAAGCTATCTAATTCTGCACGACCATTGTTCAATACATATCCCATTGGGTTCTGCATAAAACCATTGGCTGTAATAATCCATAGGGCAGAAATATTGGTACCTAGGGCGACCATCCACATGGAGATGGCTCTCAATTTGGGTGAAATCTTATCCTTCCCGAAGATCCATACTCCGAGGAATGTTGATTCCAGGAAGAAGGCCAAAAGCGCTTCGATGGCTAGTGGTGAACCAAAGATATCCCCCATATACTTCGAGTACTCGGACCAGTTTGTTCCAAACTGGAATTCCATGGTGATACCCGTGACAACCCCCAAAACAAAGTTGATGGTGAAGAGTTTACCCCAGAAATCGGCCATCTTTCGGTATAGATGGTCACCAGTGCGAGCAAACTTGGTCTCCATGATTGCCACTAGGATGACAAGCCCGATTGTCAATGGGACAAACAGGAAGTGATAGGCGACAGTGATTCCGAATTGCCACCTACTGAGTAAAAGAATGTCGCTCATTGTTCAATAACCCTCCCTTAGTTAAGTTAGACTAGCTGTTATAATTTAAGTATAAGATTGCTACATTTCATATGATATAGGGTTTTTCCGCGGATGCACGTTCAATTTTGAAAGCGTTTGAATGATTTGTGACAAAAGGGTTTTCACTATAAAACCCCTATGAAGCTAACATCCCTAGCGCCAACGCTTTCCACGGTTTCTTCGTTAATGTTTGACATATTATTGAACATTGAATGTTTTGTGAAAGATCATCGTATAGGAGGTGAAAATATGGAATCACTACATTTTAAACAGATTGTTGAAGAGCTCCATGAGGGTATTGTTGTGGTAGATGAGAGACGTAAGGTTACCTATCTTAATGCTCAGGCCAAAAGCATGACAGGTTGGAATATTGGAGACTTTGTTCCATATTGTAGCTATTGTCAGCTTCGCAATTATTTCAATGGGGAAACACGCTGTCTACTAGCGCTTGAGGGACCATTACCCAACTTTACTGCCCATATGCCCAATTACCCAGGGGTAGATCGTAATTTTGAAATGAGTGTTAGCCGGATTTCAATTGAAAATGAATGGTACCATGTGTTAGTGATGCGTCCGGTGCCTTGGACTCCTGATTCGGAGGAAGCAAGGCTAAAACAACTACTTGTTCAAGAGACCATGCTTGCTCAGGAGGCAGAACGGAAGCGGTTAGCTCGTGAACTCCACGATCAGATTGGCCAAAGTGTCTACAGTCTCTATTTAGGCTTAGAAGGCATTAAACCTCATATTACCAATGAAGATTATCGGAAACATCTTAATAAAATGGTGACCATCATGGAACGCACTCTTCAGGATATCAAGCGACTAACCAAAGAACTTCGTCCCCAGTTGATCGATAATCTTGGTCTTGAGGATGCATTACGGGAGGCCGTGACAGATTGGGAACAGATGTATCAGGTCAAGATCGAATGCCACTATCAGATTCCTGACCATAAACGACTCAATTCTGAACAGGAGCTTCATCTCTTCCGCGTCATTCAGGAAGCCGTTCATAATGCAGTGCGCCATGGCAAGGCGAAGCAATTAAAAATCCGTGTAGAAGCGTATCAGAACCAAATTTTCTTTGAAATTATGGATAATGGTGAAGGATTTCACATGAAAGAGGAGCAACCAAAGGGCCTGGGGATTAAACATATGACAGAACGGATCCACATGCTAGATGGGGAGATTAAGTGGATTAGTCAACCTGGTGGTCCCACCCGAGTGGAAGGATTTATCCCATTAAATAAGTAGAGATTGAATTAAGTAAACTATCGGTATGGAGTAATGAACCTATATTTGAGGAGGAAAGTTTATGCGTGTCATGATTGTTGATGATCATGAAGTGGTTCGTGATGGGTTAGCACTATTGATGAAGGATGCATTTCCAGTAGATGGTTTTATGTTTGCTTCAGATGGGCGAGAAGCAGTTCAACAAGCGACCAACCATGAGGTGGATTTGGTTCTGCTTGATCTATCCATGCCTGAAGGAATGGATGGAATTCAGACACTGATCCAGTTGCGCAAGCTATTACCTAGTGCAAGGATTGTAATCTTCTCCATGTATGATGATATTGGTTATCAGAAGCGTGCTTATGAGTATGGAGCTGATGGCTATCTCGTGAAACGCATTAAGAGCGATGAACTGATTCAGTCTCTTGACCTGATTATGGCAGGTAATAAAGTCTTCGATCAGATGACGATTCAACATGGCCAAAATAGCTTGGACCGTACCTCATGGGATCTGCCCATTACACCTCGGGAACGGGAGGTCTTTATCCTCACTGTCATGGGCCATACTCAGAAGGAGATTGCGGATAAATTAAATATTGCTGTAAAAACGGTAGAGAATCATCGCCAAAACATCAGTAAGAAGCTAGGTAGTAAGAAGCGGAGTGATTGGCTAGAAATAGCCCAAAAGTACCATGTATTTGATATGAATTAAGCAGGAAGTTATAGTACAATAGAAACATTAAATCTGAGGAAAGTAGTGGAAGAGGAAGAAATCTATGAACAACCATGAGATGATTCTACAGGACTTTATCAAAGTGATCGATCATCTACCCTACAATTTTTTTCGTATACATCGCGATCCTGATGGATGCCTGTGGCTTCTCTATAATAAAGGCGGTTTAACTTGGGAGTTTGGACTCCCCACCAATCTGCCCCATAAGGTTCTGTTAAAGGATGTACTTCCTCCATCTTATTTTGCCCAAGCTGATGAGATGGTAAAACAGACCCTGCGCGGAGAAAATGTGGAATTTCATATTGAGCATCAAGGAAGGTTTTACTATCATGTGCTCACCAGTGTTGAGGAATCCAATATATCATCTGATGTGATTGGCATCGTTACAGAAGCCACGGAGTCTATCCAACTGGAAGAAAAGCTACGACAGCAGGAGTCCTTTTTTGATCTTTTTCTCTCGCAAAGCCTAGAGGGCTGTTTCTTCATGATGCTTGAGGATCCGGTGGATTGGCAGCATGCAGAGGATACAGAGGCGCTTTTGGATCATATTCTTGTTAATCAAAAACTGGTGAAAATTAATCAAGCCATGGCCAATCAGTATGGGACTACCATTGAAGAAATGCTGGGAAAAACACCTGCCCAGCTTTTTGCTGATCACCTTTCCTATGCAAGAAAGCTTTGGCGGGAGATGCTGGAGCAAGGTCGGACCCATATGATTACCCAGGAGCGTCGAATGGATGGCTCGATAATCTGGGTAGAAGGGGACTATATCTGCATCTATGATGAAGCTGGTCGCTTTCGTGGTCATATTGGCGTGCAACGAGATGTGACAGAGCATCGGATGCAGGAGGAGAAGCTGAGGTTTTTAGCGTACCACGATATGCTAACCGGACTCCCCAACATGCTCTCTCTAGAGAAGCAATTAACTGCAATCCTTAAACGTGCATTTGAACATCCAGAATTTCGTGTTGTTCTTGCCTACTTCGACATTGATCGCTTTAAGCTGATCAATGACAGCTTTGGTCATTTTATTGGGGATGAGCTGTTACAGAGTGTTGCTGAACGGATCGAGGTATGGCTTGAGGATGGTGAATGGTTGGCTCGTAAGGGTGGCGATGAGTTCTTTCTGCTTTTCACGGGACAGCAGGATAGTCACTATATTGAAGAACGGATTGCCTCGCTACAAACCTTATTACGCCAGCCATTTTATTTAGAAGAGCAGGAGTGCTATGTCTATATTAGTATCGGTTTTGCTTCCTATCCAGAGCATGGAACAACAGCCAATCAATTAGTACAGAATGCAGAAGCAGCCATGTATCGTGCCAAGTTTCAGGGTGGCAATATGGCGGTCTGCTATCAGCAAGGGATGAACCGTCAATCTCAGATTCGCTTAGAGACGGAGACAGATCTACGAAAGGCGATGGAGAGTAATCAATTTCAACTCTATTATCAGCCTCAAGTTGACATACAATCAGGCAAGATCATCGGTGCAGAAGCACTGATTCGTTGGATTCACCCCGAGAAGGGGATGATCCAGCCTCTGCAGTTTATTCCCATTGCAGAGGAGACGGGCTTAATCATTCCTGTCGGACGTTGGGTGCTTCATGAAGCATGTCGACAGAACAAAGCATGGCAAGAGGCTGGCTATCCTCCCATTAAGATCGGTGTTAATCTTTCCCTTCGTCAATTTCTTCAGCATGATCTCATGGAGATGGTGAGCCAGACATTGGAAGAGACCCAGCTCCAGCCAGAATATTTGGATATTGAGTTGACGGAGAGTATCAGCATGCAGGATCAGGAACTGGTTATCACCACCTTGCATCAGCTAGACCGCTTAGGGGTCAGGATCTCTATCGATGACTTTGGTACAGGCTACTCCTCTCTTAGCTACTTAAAGCTTTTCCCCATTGATTCCCTTAAGATTGATCGCTCATTTATTCAGGAGATCGATCTGAACACCAATGATTCCATCATTGCAGAAGCGATGATTGCGCTGGGGCATAGCCTAAAGCTCCAGGTGGTTGCAGAAGGTGTGGAAAATCAGACTCAGTTATGGTATCTTCAGGAAAAGGGCTGTGATCAGGTACAAGGCTATTACTATAGCAAACCCATACCAGCATCACAATTTGAAGAGCTTCTGAAGAAAGAAAATGAAAAAGCAATGCAAAGGTAACAGAAGAGGGAAAAGAACAGAAATAGGAATCGAGAATAGAGGGAGTGGGGAAGTGTGCGATTCATCGATAATGAACATGTGACAGATCCTCGGATCAATTTAGCAATTGAGGAGTATGCGTTAAAGCATCTGCCATTGGATGAAACCTATCTATTGTTTTATATCAATGAACCCTCCATCATCATTGGCAAGCATCAGAATACGGTAGAAGAGATCAATGATCGTTATGTAAAAGATCATGGCATTCATGTGGTACGTCGCCTCTCTGGAGGTGGTGCTGTTTATCATGATCTAGGTAATTTGAACTTTAGCTTTATTACCAGAGATGATGGCGAGAGTTTCCATAACTTCGCGAAGTTTACACAGCCTGTGACAGAAGCCTTACATCAGCTGGGAGTACCTGCTGAGCTAAGCGGCCGTAATGATATCCTTGTTGAAGGCAAAAAGATTTCAGGTAATGCACAATTCTTTACAGGCGGGCGCATGTTTAGCCACGGGACCCTGATGTTCAATACCAATTTGGATGATGTGGTACAAGCCCTCAAGGTAAAGGGGGATAAGATCGCCTCCAAAGGGATTAAATCGATTCGGAGCCGTGTGGCCAATATCTATGATTATTTGACAGAGCCCATGAGTATGGAGCAGTTTCGTCAGACCATTCTCAAATCCATCTTCCAGACGGATGATTTGAAAGCAATTCCGCGCTATCAGTTAGGGGATGAAGATTGGGAAAAGATCATGGCTATCTCACGGGAACGCTACCAAAAATGGGAGTGGAATTTCGGAGAATCGCCTGCTTTTAACGTGCAACATCGCCAACGCTTCCCCATCGGAGAGATCGATCTCCGCCTCCATGTGGAGGGGAACATGATTCAAACCTGTCGTATCTTTGGGGACTTCTTTGCCCAGAACGATATCAGTCAATTGGAAGAATTACTGGTGAACTGTCCCTTCGATCGGGAAGCGCTTGCCGCACGTCTCGTCAATGTAGATCTAGGCAGTTATTTTGGTAAGATCACCACCGAAGAGTTTCTAGATATGATATTTTAGTCACCTTGACCAAGGTGACTATTTTTTTACGGAAGAATCTTTTGTTTTAGAATTATCAAAAAATATTGACAATATGATTTGCTGCCATTAAGATCAAATCAGCAAATTATCTCCAACCTACCTCTAAACAATCTACCACACTCACATCTTCACCTATTGAAACCTCACATACTCATGCAAAAGTTTGATACTTCATGCAACATTCGTTATTCCCTCTTGTGTACTCTCCAACATTCTCTTCAAGTTCTATCAACAACTTCTCAAAACTTCTCACCCCTGATATCGGTTGCGATTTTTTTTTGTCAGTTCTGAAAGGTGGTGTCACTGTGCGTCAACCTACATTGATGCAAGATCAAGAGAGTCAGCGTCATCAAGCATTTATGGAACGGATCGAAGCTGGTCATAAGATCGAAGCCGATGACTGGATGCCTGAAGATTACCGACAGGCTCTGATTCGTCTTATCACAATGCATGGCATCAGTGAGATTATGGGTGCTTTACCAGAAAAAGAATGGGTGCCCCGTGCTCCAACCTTACGTCGTAAGCTGGCCATCATGGCCAAGGTTCAGGATGAGATGGGACATGGACAGCTTCTTCTTCGTGTGGCAGAAGACCTCTTACGCCCCTATGGCAAAGGGCGTGCTGAAATTATGGAGGATCTATTTACAGGAAGATTAAAGTTCCACAATGTGTTTCATATGCCAGCGCCCACTTGGGGGGATGCAGGTGTGATCGCTTGGCTAGTAGATGGCGCAGCTATCATCACGCAGCGGATGATGTTGGATTGCTCCTACGCTCCGTATGCTCGTGCTCTTCATCGTATCTGTGCTGAAGAGGTCTTCCATGCCCAGCATGGTGAGAGTATTATTCTAACCCTTGCAGAAGGTGAACCTGCGCAGCGCCAGATGCTTCAAGAAGCGCTGAGCCGTTGGTGGGTTCCACTGCTTATGTTTTTTGGTCCCTCTCCACAGGTTGGGGCAGGCCATGTGGATCGAAATCTAGCTTATCGCATACGATCCAAGACCAATGAGGAATTACGACAGGAGTTTTTTCATAAATATGTACCAGCCATTCAGGCGCTAGGATTAACGATTCCTGATCCAACCCTGCGTTATGTAGAAGAAGAGGGACGTTGGCAGTATCAGGAGCCAGATTGGGAAGTATTCCGTCAGATCGTCAATAATCAGGGACCGTGCTCACAGGAGCGCCTCAATTTACGTCGTGAAAGCTACGAAGCTCAGGCCTGGGTTAGGGAAGCGCTTGCTGTCTCTGCCCGAGGGGGTGGACCATCATGACAGACCAAACTGCTTCTGCATTTTATCAGGTGTATGAGGTGTTTAGCCAGCGTTCCGCAGGTAGTCCTATGGTCCATCAATTTAGCTTGCTTGCGCCAAATGAAGATATGGCATTGCTCCTTGCGAAGGAGAATTTTTTTCGCCGAGAGCCGTGCACCAACCTCTGGGTGGTGCGGCGGGACCATATTCGGATGACTGATGAGGATGAACGCTTGATGTTTCAACGGATGGACAAGGTTTATCGCGAGACCAAGGGTTATGGAGAGGTACGTCGGCAGTGGCGCAAATACATCAGCGAGGAGGAGGAAAGATGAAGCAATGGCAGATGGAGGATGCTCTCCAGGATCCAGACTATGCTCAAGCCTTGCAGAGACTGCTCTTTCAGCTTGCTGATGATGATTTAATCCTTGCCTATCGTGGCGCAGAATGGCTAGGGTTGGTACCCCATATTGAGGAGGATGTGGCGTATAGCTCAATTAGCCAAGATCTGATGGGTCATGCAAACGCTTACATGCTACTACTAGAGCAATTGGGAGTAGGGAAGGTGGACCAGCTCGCTCATCTTCGCTCTCCTGAGCAATTTCATAATGCGGTGCTCCTAGAGCTACCCAATGGACCAGGCCACTATTTGCAAAAGCCTGCCTTTGATTGGGCGTTTACAGTGGTACGAAACTGGCTCTATACCTTGGCAAAAGAAGAACGCTTGCGAGGTCTGGAAGCATCATCTTATACTCCTCTACGCCAACTGGCGAAACAGATCCAACGGGAGCTGGTTTATCATCGCTTACATTGGTGCACTTGGCTCCAGCCCTTGCTCCAGAGTACAACAGAGGCCAGAATACGGATGGAGAAGGCTTTCCAAGTGGCGTGGCAAGATGCAGCGGGGCTATTTTCCATGGGCGAGGAGGCGATGGCGGAGCAGTTGGTTCGCTTCCAATTGACAGAGAGTGGCGAAGTGATGGCGGAACGTTGGACCCATCAGGTCAAGAAAGAATTGAGTCAGCTGGGCTATGAGGTGACAGAGCAACCAGGGATGCTCCATGGTGATGGGCGTAAGGGTGAGCATACGCATCACTTAACGGAGGCTTTACAAATCCTGTGCGAGGTGTATGGGACTGCACCAGAGGTAGCCTGGTAAGAAGAGATGGAAGAAGGGATGAAAGGATGGTGCGGAGCTTGTCACAATTAACAATGGAGAAAATCTATCGGTTACTAGCTACCATTGAGGATCCAGAATTAGCTCCTGTCACCATGGCGGAGCTTGGCATGATCGCCGGTATAAGAATCGAGGAGAATGAGGTGCTAGTTCAGATACTGCCCACCTATGTTGGCTGTCCTGCCTTCATCATGCTGACCCATGAGGTGGAGCAGGTTCTTAAGCCGGTGGTAGGTTTGCGATCGATACAGGTTGTGATGGCCCATGATCCACCTTGGTCATCGCGACGGATCACTGCGGAGGGGCGGCGCAAGCTGAACGCTCTGGGAATTGCCCCTCCTCCCATCTCTCAAGAGTCAGGAGTGGAGTGGCTACCCCCTTGTCCTTTTTGTGGTTCTGTCCATACAAGGCGAGAAAATCATTTTGGCTCCACAGCCTGCCGCAGTCTCTTCTATTGCTATGGATGCAATAATCCGTTTGAAGGGATGAAGCCTTGAGGGTCAGAGGAAGCCCTAATATTACTAAGGTGAAAAAATGAAAAGGATCAAAGGAGGAAATATTATGGTGAAATTGATGGCTCTGTATAAACCAGCTCCTGATCAAGCGGCATTTGATCAACATTATTTTTCTACCCATGTTCCATTAACAGCCAAGATCCCTGGATTGCAGAGAATGAAGGTGACACGGGTTGTGGGTGCTCCCATGGGGGAGGCCCCTTATTATCTGCTCTGTGAGATGTACTATGAGGATCATGAATCCCTCCTAGCAGCGATGAAATCATCGGAAGGCAAAGCATCAGCGAAGGATCTTTTCTCCTTTGCTGATGAATTGGTGACATTAATGATTGGTGAGGAGTTGGATGAGGAGGATGAACAGGTAGAGGAAGAATTAGAGGTATGAGCCACCATAGCTACATTAAGGTAAAGAAGGAAGGATCTGTCGCCAAGCTCTATCTTAACCGTCCACAGCAGCTCAATGCCTTGCATCGTGCCATGGTAGAGGAGATTGTGACGGCATTGGAGCATCTCGATGGCGATGAAGAGGTTCGTGTCATCATCCTTCTGGGGAAGGGAAAGACCTTTGCGGCAGGTGCAGATATCGATGAGATGATGGAAGCTGATCCCATTCAGCTAGAGCAGTTAAACCAGTTCGCTGTCTGGGATCGGATCAGGCTCATTAAGAAGCCCCTACTCGCAGCAGTCCATGGTGTTGCCTTAGGGGGTGGCTTTGAACTGGCCCTACACTGTGATCTGATCTTCGCCGCAGCCGATGCCCGCTTTGGCTTTCCAGAGGTGAAGCTAGGTGTGATGCCAGGTGCAGGCGGAACCCAGTATCTGACCAAGGCAGTGGGTAAGCACCGTGCCCTGCAATGGCTGTGGAGTGGAGAGATGCTAGAGGCAACACTGCTCTGGCAGGCAGGCCTTATCGTAAGACTATTCCCTGAGCAGGAGCTGGAGCAGGAGGTGACCATCTACGCTCAGCGTCTCGCCAGTCAAGCGCCCCTTGCCTTACGTCTCATCAAGGAAGCGGTGAATAAGGCGCAGGATCTCCCGTTAGTAGAAGGGATGGCATGGGAGCGGAAGAATTTTTATCTGCTCTTCGCTTCGCAGGATCAAAAGGAAGGGATGAGGGCCTTCAAAGCGAAAAGATCACCACGTTTTACGGGAAGGTGAGGGGGGAGAACAATGGAGATGCTTCAACGAAAGGTAGAATCTGGTGTTGCATGGCTGACCATGAACCGTCCGAAACAGCGCAACGCCTTGAACCGTCCGTTGTTGCAGGCAATGGCACAAACCATCGAGGAGCTAACAACTTGTAATGAGGTTCGGGTCCTCGTGTTGAGCGGTGCAGGGTCTGCCTTCTCGGTAGGTCAGGATTTAGAGGAAATCAATGGGTTAAGTACTGCTCATTCATCAGCCCCTTCAACGGGAGGTGATTCGACAACGCTTGCCTTTCATTATGAGGAGCAGTTGGTTCAGTACTATCATCGGGTGGCGAAGGGGATGATCCGATTTCCAAAGCCGGTGATTGCTGCGGTGAATGGCGTCGCTGCAGGAGCTGGCATGAGCCTCGCCATGTTAGCAGATATCCGGATCTTTAGCGAGACTTCCCGCTTAGTACCTGCCTTTTTCCAGATCGGCTTACTGCCAGATACCGGTTTACTCTATACCTTGCCCCGCTTAGTAGGTGAAGGGCTTGCTCGTCGGATTTTACTTACAGGAGAGAGTATTGATGCTGGTACAGCACGACAGTGGGGGATGGCTGATGTTGTCGCTCGTGAGCCACATTTTGAGCAAGAGGTAGCAGAATGGGCTCGCCGTCTCGCACAATTACCACCTCTTGCTGTCAGGGAGATGAAAAGGCTGATTCAACAGCATGCTACTTCTTCATTGGAGGAGTTATTGCAGGAGGAAGGGAGAGTTCAAGCACTTCTAGCTACGACGGAGGATCATCAGGAGGGCTTGCTAGCATTTCGAGAAAAAAGGCAGCCCCGTTTTAATGGAGAATAGGAAGGAGCGAGGAGAAGCAATGAGTATGGAAGCATTATCTTGGCAAGCTCATCAGGAGGGAACACAACCACTCTATCCCATGTGGATCGGAGGAAAGGCCGTGGCTAGTAATAGCGAAGAGTATACCACCATTCTTAATCCTGCCACAGGGAGGGCATTGGCTCGTGTCGCTCAAGGGGATGAGCGTGATGTAGAGCAGGCGGTGGTTGCAGCTCGTCAAGCCTTCACCTCCGGGGTGTGGAGACAGATGCCTGTAAATAAGCGGGCACGTGTTCTCTCAACGATTGCCACCAAGATGCGTGAACGTTTTAATCAACTAGTCGAAATGGAGGTTCTCAATACCGGAAAAACCATCGGAGCGGCAAAGGGGCAGGTGGCTCAAGCCATCGAGAACTTTGAATTTTTCGCAGCGGCCATTGCTACCCAACGTGGTCATGTCAATCAGATGCCACCAGGCTTTTTTAACTATACAGAGAAGGAGCCCGTCGGGGTGTGTGGGCAAATCGTTCCATGGAATTATCCACTGATGATGGCAGCCTGGAAGGTGGCGCCAGCCCTGGCTGCAGGCTGCTCAATTATCTTAAAGCCAGCCAGTCTGACACCACTTACCGCCTTGATGCTGGCGGAGATCGCCCATGAGGCAGGTGTACCACCCGGCGTTTTCAACGTGGTGACAGGACCGGGTCAAAGCGTAGGGCAGGCACTGGTTCATCATTCGGATGTGGATAAGGTGGCTTTCACCGGGGAGACTGCCACAGGAAAGACGATTATGGCTCAAGCTGCGAGCACCTTGAAGCGAGTCACCTTGGAGCTAGGTGGGAAATCACCGAACATTATCTTCGCTGATGCAGATTGGAATGGTGCACTCCATGCTGCTCTCTACGGGATCTTTTACAATGCAGGTCAATCATGTGAAGCCCGTTCCCGCCTGCTGGTGGAGTCGACGATCTACGAGGATTTTGTGGAAACCTTCGTTGAACGGGCAAAGGGCTTACGCTTTGGCGATCCATTCGACCGCAAGACGCAGATGGGTGCCATTATTAGTCGCCAACAGCTGGAGACGATCCATGGCTATGTCACCTCTGCCCTTGAGGAAGGAGCAACCCTCTTATTAGGTGGCAAGGAGCAAGCTGTGGAAAGCTATGAGGGTGGTTATTGGTATGCACCTACCATCATCGGAAACGTACAACCATCCATGCGTGTGGTACGAGAGGAGATTTTCGGTCCCGTCCTTGTGGTCATGCCGTTCAAAGATGAGGCGGAGGCGCTACAGCTAGCCAATGATACTTCCTATGGCCTTGCTGCCTCTGTTTGGACAGGAAATCAGGGGCGGGCAATACGGATGGCCAAAGGGCTACAAGCAGGAACGGTGATGGTCAATTCTCCCTTCTCGGCATTTCCTGGTTCTCCCTTTGGCGGATTTAAGGAATCAGGTATTGGCCGGGAGTTGAGCTTAGAAGCGCTGGATCTCTATATGGAGACCAAGAGTGTGATTAGCTACTATGGGGAGCATGTGCTAGAGCCACTATAAGGTAGAGTTTTAAGAGCCAATGATTTACGGCGGTGATAGATCGTTGATGGGAGGCATTGGTTGATGGGGGAGAAGAAGGTTGCGGTCATCGGTGGAGGAGTGATGGGGAAGGGGATCGCTTATGAGGCAGCTCGCCATCATTTTCAGGTCACCTTGGTAGATCGAGAACAGGATGTGTTGGATGAAGTACGCAGCGTAATGAGACGCTGGGATGAGCGTGGTGATGCAGCCGTACTTCCCCAGATCCGTTTCACCACCTCATTGGCGGAGGCTGTGGCAGGTGCGGAATTGGTGATTGAGGCAGTGCCAGAGAATTTAGCCTTGAAGCAAGCGATTTTCCGCCAGTTGGATCGCTTAGCACCACCGGAGACAATTTTTGTATCCAATACCTCTACGCTGAGTCCAACCCTGCTCGGCGCTGCCACCCAGCGACCAACGCAGGTGATGGTGATGCATTTTTTCAATCCTGTTCATCGGATGATGCTGGTGGAACTGGTGAAGGGAAAGGAGACCTCACCAAAGACAGTACGTCTTGCTGAAGAGGTGGCCCATCAGATGGGGAAGGAGAGTATTGTGGTGAATGAATCTCCAGGTT
The DNA here is from genome assembly GCF_001049895.1 of Rubeoparvulum massiliense. Lineage (GTDB taxonomy): Bacteria > Bacillota > Bacilli > Rubeoparvulales > Rubeoparvulaceae > Rubeoparvulum > Rubeoparvulum massiliense. Next base: position 238,955 of record NZ_CVPE01000005.1, on the reverse strand, counting down.
TTGTCACCACAAGGATGAGCGCCTTGATCGGCAATGAAGCCTTCCTCATGCTCGAGGAAGGGATCGCCAGTGCTAAGGAGATTGATCAGGCGTTGAAACTCGGACTGAATTTCCCCATGGGACCACTAGAGCTTGCTGATCTAGTCGGGCTTGATACACGTCTGAATAATTTACGCTCCCTCCACGAGAGTCTTGGGGAGAAGTATCGTCCTGCTTCCCTCCTCGTTCAGTATGTAGAGGCAGGGAGGCTCGGAAGAAAGAGCGGACGGGGTGTTTATGAATACCCGAAGGAGGAGAACCATGGAAGAGGCGGTAGTGATTGATGGAGTTCGTACACCCATTGGCCGCTATGGTGGTGTATTAGCTAAGATCCGTCCTGATGAACTGGCGGCGGTGGTGATTGAAGCTTTACTTCATCGTCATCCATCTCTTCCCTGGGGGAGTATCGATGAGGTGGTGATGGGCTGTGCCAATCAAGCAGGGGAGGATAACCGCAATGTGGCACGGATGGCTTCCTTACTGGCTGGATTACCTGTGACGGTGAGCGGTGTCACCGTAAATCGGCTTTGTGGCTCTGGTCTAGATGCTGTGCTCTATGGGGCTCGGCTCATAATGACCGGAGAAGCGGAGGTAGTGCTCACGGGTGGCGTGGAGAGTATGACACGAGCTCCCTATGTGATGGCAAAATCAGCTACGCCCTATCTGCGACCAGCACCCACCCTATATGACACCACCATTGGCTGGCGTTTTACCCACCCTCTGATGGAAGCAAAGTATGGCTGTGAAAGCATGCCGGAGACGGCTGAACATGTCGCACGTGCCTATGGCATTTCCAGAGCAGAGCAGGATTACTTTGCCCTACATAGTCAGTTGAAAGCTGCTCAAGCTGTGGAACAAGGCAATTTTACAGCGGAGCTGATTCCGGTACCCATCCCCTTTCAATTGAAAGAAGAAGGAGATGCTCCCGTTATCGTCACTAGGGATGAGCATCCTCGGCCCACAACCACCCTTGCAAAGCTTGAGCAATTACCGCCGCTTTTTCATGGCGGCAGCATCACAGCAGGGAATGCAGCAGGGATCAATGATGGAGCGGCAGCACTGCTCTTAATGAGTAGAAGGAAGGCGGCGGAGTACGGTTTGCAGCCCATGGCGAAGGTGGTAGGAGGCGCAACAGCAGGGGTACCACCACGGATCATGGGGACAGGACCCATCCCTGCTACACAGAAGCTATTAAAGCGATTCGGTCTCTCCATTGGAGAGATGAAACGGGTCGAATTGAATGAAGCCTTTGCAGCACAAGCATTGGCATGTGCAAAAGAGTTGGGGATCACGGAGGAACAGCTCAACCCCAATGGCGGTGCCATCGCCTTGGGTCATCCCTTGGGTGCTTCGGGTGCGAGAATTTTGACCACCCTCATCCATCAGCTCTGGCGCGATGGCGGAGGCTGGGGACTGGCCACCATGTGTGTCGGGGTAGGGCAGGGGATTTCTCTGCTGGTGAAGGCAGTTGGGAGTGAGATCAATGGGGATGGATAATCTACAAAGCTTATTAGGAATTGAGCTTCCCATTCTACAGGGTGCCATGGGGAATTTGAGTAGTTCACGATTAGCAGCAGCTGTGTGTGAAGCGGGTGGACTAGGGGTGATCGGGGTAGGCACCATGCCTTTGGAGGAAATCCGTCGTAGGATTGCTCAGGTTCGTGCCTTAACTAAGCATAGTAATCGATTAGGGTTGAATCTCCCCATTCAAGTTCACCCTGATCCTGCAGGAGTGCTTCGACTAGCTCAACAGGAAGGAATTCAAACGATCACTCTCTCTGCGGGGAATCCTCAGCCCTATATTGCACAGCTGCAGGCATGGGGAATAAAGGCGTTGGTCATGGTCTCCACACTTGCACAAGCGCAAAAGGCAGAAGCTGCAGGCGCGAATGGACTGATCGTTAGTGGCATTGAGGCTGCCGGGATGCTTTCACCACAAGCTAGTCCACTCCTGAGTATACTTCCTCTTGTCACCAGTCAGGTAAGCATTCCTGTGATCGCGGCAGGTGGAATCAGTGATGGCAGAGGGTTAGCAGCAGCACTGATCTTAGGCGCTAGTGGTGTTCAACTAGGGACGCGCTTGGTAGCAACGGAGGAGATGGAGGCACATTCGAATTATAAGGAGGCCCTCTGTAAAGCAAGCGACCCAGAAGAGACGCTAGTCGTAGGGATAAAATGGGGGTCGCCACGTCGTTTATTAAAGACGGTGTATGCCCAGCGCTTGCTAGAGCAAGAACAACAACAGCGAGACGAGCAACAACAGCAAGGAGAACAGCAACTGCTTCATCGTGAGAAGTGGTTGGAATGGGTTTCGGAAGAGCAACATCTGCGCGGTGCTCTCCATGGCGATTTGGCAGAAGGAATGACCTTGGCAGGTACGAGTGTTGGCTTGATTAAGGAGATTCAACCGGTTCAAGTGATATTCCGAAATATGCTAGCAGGGGCGCAGCAAGTCATTCCTCACCTTTTTCAGAAATAAGCTCAGGATGATGCTGTGAGTGGTGTATGAGTGGTGAATAATAGGGTTGCGTCATGGCCATGAATCGTTTAAAATAAATTCAAATTATTTAAACAATTTAGTACGCTACATCAAAAAAGTGCAAATTAGGAGGTTCATTGTGAATGCATGAAGGAAGGAAGAAAGTGAATCGGCTTAGACATTCAAAATGGGTAAAGGCGATGGGTGCCTTCGCACTATCCTTGGCTTTATTGGCAGGATGCAGTTCTAATGATTCGAAGCAGTCTAGTAGTACAGGAACTGGTGATGGCAAGGAGGTTGTGGTTGGTATTAGTCAGTTTGTGGAGCATCCCTCATTGGATGAAGCGCAACGTGGATTTCGCCAGGCACTCAAGGATGCTGGATTTGAGGAAGGGAAGAATCTTCGCTATGAGGTGCATAATGCTCAGAATGATATGAACAATACAGGACCCATCGCGCAAAAGTTGGTGGGAGATAAGGTGGACTTGATCTTTGCCAATGCTACACCCAATGCCATGGCTGCGTTAAGTGTGACAGAGGAGATTCCGATTATCTTCACCTCTGTTACGGATCCCATCGGCGCTCAATTGATTACGGCCATGGATCAACCAGGTCCGAACATTACTGGGACCACAGATAATCACCCAGATGCTATTCCCAATACAATTAAGTTCATGGATCAGTATTTCCCTGGTACGCGTGTCGGGATGATTTTCAATGCTGGGGAACAGAATTCTGTTGCCCAAGTAGAGATGGCAAGGAATGCTTTACAAGGTACAGATCTCACCATCGTGGATGCAACGGTATCTACATCTGCAGAAGTGAAGCAGGCAGCAGAATCACTGGTAGGTCGCGTGGACTTCTTCTATATTATTACGGATAATACAGTGGTAAGCGCCTTAGAATCTGTGATTTCAGTAGCACAGGATAATAAAATTCCCCTCTTTGTGGGCGAGTTGGATTCAGTCAAGCGGGGTGGTTTCGCAGCCTATGGCTTTGAGTACTATGATATTGGGTACGAAGCTGGGGAGATGGCTGTACAAATACTTAAGGGTGAGAAAACTCCTGAGCAATTGCCTGCAAAATATCCACAAAATTTAAAATTATTGATCAATAAGGGTGCCGCTGAAGCAATGGGCGTTGAATTGCAAGGGGAATGGGAGCAAATTGCTGAGTATTACGAATAGAGAATAGATTAGTAAATTCATGAAAGGAAAGGGGTGGACAGATGTCCGCAGCATTACTCGGAGCATGGGAATCGGGCTTTATCTTTGCAATCATGGCACTTGGCGTCTATCTTTCCTTTCGTATTCTAGATTTTCCAGATCTTACGGTGGATGGTAGCTTTGTAACAGGTGCAGCAACGGCTGCCATGCTAATTATACAGGGTGTTTCGCCGCTTATTGCATCGCTAGCAGCGCTATTGGCTGGCTTTGTGGCAGGTGTCTGTACAGGACTTCTGCATACGAAAGGGCATATCAATCCCCTTCTCTCTGGGATTTTGATGATGATCTCCCTCTACTCTATCAATCTACGCTTGATGGGAGGTAGGTCCAATCTTCCTTTACTGAAGGAGGAGACCCTCTTAACGGGGATGGAATCCATCCTACCTAAGCTTTGGTCAGTGCTTCTACCCATGCTACTGGTAGCTATGGCGATGAAGCTACTATTAGATTGGTTCCTACGTACCGAGGTAGGGCTTACTCTGCGTGCCACCGGCGATAATAAGCGGATGATCCGTGCGCTTTCTGCTAACACGGATCGCTATGTGATCCTAGGCTTAGGGATTTCCAATGCCTATGTGGCATTCGCAGGTGGTCTCTATGCACAATATGTGAAATTTGCAGATATTCAAATGGGCGTTGGGATGATCATTATCGGTTTAGCCTCTGTGATTATCGGTGAAGCCTTGTTCGGCACGAAGGGTATCATCTGGACCACCCTTGCCGTCGTAGGTGGTGCCATCATCTATCGGATGATCTACGCTCTGGCACTTCGTGTTCCCTTCCTCCAAACCGGGGATATGAAATTGATCACTGCTTTCATTGTGATTATTGCTCTCCTTCTACCTAAATATTTGCAGGAATGGCGCTCACGAAAGGGGGAGAAAGATGCTCCAGTTAAAGCAAATTTCTAAAACATTTTTTCCTGGGACCGCAGAGGAGAGAATTGCCCTTCGTGGTATCAAGCTTGAGCTGCAGCCGGGAGACTTTGTCACCGTGATCGGTAGCAATGGTGCAGGAAAATCAACCTTGTTAAACGTGATTGCCGGGGTGTTACAGCCCGATCAAGGATCAGTTGTCCTTGCTGGGAAGGATGTAACACGTTGGCCTGAATATGAACGGAGTAAGTTGATCGGTCGGGTATTTCAGGACCCGATGGCAGGAACAGCACCCCGCATGACCATTGAGGAGAATCTTGTGCTGGCTTGGACTCGTGCAGAGAAGCGAGGCTTGGGTAAAGGAGTAACCAAGACTCGGCAAGCTCAGTTTCGTAAAGAATTGTCAGGGCTCCATTTAGGCTTGGAGGATCGGATGACCACGAAGGTGGGTGTTTTATCTGGTGGTGAACGACAGGCACTTTCTCTCCTCATGGCTACCTTTACCAAGCCGCAGCTTTTGTTATTAGATGAGCATACGGCTGCGTTGGACCCAGCGCGGGCTCATCATGTCATTCAATTAACGGAACAATTGGTTCAGAACCATCACCTAACAACGCTAATGATCACCCATAATATGCAGCAGGCCATTCAAGTGGGGAATCGGCTGATTATGATGGATCAAGGTGAGATTGTGTTCCAAGCAGAGGGTGAGGAGAAGCAAGCCCTTACCATTGAACGATTGATGGAGGAATTTCGGCAATTACGTGGTAAGCAATGGGAGAATGATCGGATGGTGCTATCTTCAAAAGAATAAATCATCGAGATGGAGATAGATCATCGAGAAGGGGATAGATGATCGGGAAGAGGATAAATCATCAAGAAGAGGATTGCTGATCGGGAGTTTGAGGCTAATCCATGGGAGGGATGGAATGAAAGCAGGCATGGAGCCTGGGATGGTGGCTACAGTTGAAGGTGTTGTGACGGAGGAGATGGTGGCACAGTTTGCTGGGCAGGTGATTCATCCAGTCCTCTCCACAGCGATGATGGTGTATTACATGGAATGGGGAGCCCGACAGATCATCCTACCCTATCTTGAAGATTGGGAGGAGGGGATGGGGCGAGCAGTCTCCGTACAACACATCGCCCCTGCTCCCATCGGAACCTCCTTTCGAGCGGTGGCCACCCTTCAAGGAGTGAAACAGGAAGAGCGTGAAGCACATGGAATCCGGTCACAGCGAACTACACAGCGCGCCTCACTGCGAACTCAGGTGGATTGCCAGGTGAAGGTATGGGCAGGCGAACGTCTTCTTGGTGAGGGCGAGGTTGTACAGATGGTAGTAGCGAAGGCGTTCATTGAAGAACGCTTAAGAGCGATGGAGAAGGAGTGAGAGGATGATTTTCCAAAAAATCTCTGAGCATGAGCAGGTGCTCTTCTGTCATGAACCACGCAGTGGCTTGCGTGCAATTATAGCCATTCACAATACAACCTTGGGGCCTGCACTGGGTGGATGTCGTATGCAACCCTACGAAAGCGAGGAGGCAGCCCTTGAGGATGCTTTACGGCTTGCAAAAGGGATGACCTATAAATGTGCAGCAGCCGATGTGGATTTTGGTGGTGGAAAGGCCGTGATCATCGGAGATCCTAGGACAGAACGGACCGCTGAACGCTTTCGTGCTTTTGGGCAGATGGTGGCCTCTTTAGGCGGACGTTTCTATACAGGAACGGATATGGGTACCATGCCGGAGGATTTTATCCATGCTGCGAAGGAGACTTCCTATATTGTGGGCTTACCTGAAGCTTATGGAGGTAGTGGAGATTCTTCGATTCCAACTGCGCAGGGAATCCTCTATGCCATTCAGGCTACCTCCTATTTTCTTTGGGGAACAGAAGTATTGAAAGGGAAACATTTTGCACTTCAAGGTTTGGGTAAGGTAGGTTGGAAGGTAGGAGAGCATCTCTTGGCGGCAGGTGCTAATCTCTGGGTCACCGATGTTGATCAAGGGAGAGTGGATGCCTTCTTGCAGCTGGCTACAGCCTATGCAGGTGAGGTGAAGGCAGTGAGTGGTGCGGAGATCTATGGTGTGGATGCGGATCTTTTCGTCCCTTGTGCCATCGGTGCTGTAATCAATCATACAAGTGTGGAGCAGCTAAAGGTGAAGGCGGTGGTAGGCTCCGCCAATAATCAGCTGGCAACCTCAGAGGATGGTGTGCGTCTTCATGAGCGGGGAATCCTCTATGCTCCAGACTATATTGCTAATAGCGGAGGCTTAATCCAAGTGGCAGACGAGCTGTATGGGCATAATCATGAGCGAGTTCTCCGGAAGACCAAAGCGATCTATGAGACATTGGTTTCCATCTACCAGCAAGCAGAAGCACAGGGTATTTCCACAATGAAAGCAGCAGATCAGTTCTGTGAAGAGCGGCTTTACCAGCGGCAGGTTCGAAATAGCTTCTACTTGGAGCAACGTCGACCACAATGGGAGTTGGTAAAATAATACTAATTTTCATACCTTCCTCTAAACTAGCTAGCATCCATCTTCCTATTATAGTAGAATAAAACTAGTTATAAAGAACTGGAGGGGGGAGGAAAGATGGCAGAGTTAGCGAATTGTCGCCGCTGTGGTGTTGTTTTTGCAAAAGTAACTGTGGATATCTGTCCCCGTTGTAAGCGGATCGTAGAAGATGAGTATGATCGATGCTCTAAGTATTTACGCAATCCTCAAAACAGAGGATGTACGATCAATGAGCTTAGCGAAGCTACAGAAGTGAGCATCGCCCAGATTACGGAGTTTATTCGGGAAGGACGTCTTTCTACCAATCGCACCCCCAATTTGGGTTATGCTTGTGAATCATGTGGTACGATGATTCAATCTGGGCATCTATGCGAAGCTTGTGCCGGAAAAATGAAAAAAGAATTAACCCTTCATGAAGAGCTGCAGAAGCGTTTACGGGAGGATCAGGCAGATCAGGATCAGGCGAAGGATTTTGGTGGGTATTATGAATTACGCTCACGTATCCATCGAGATGATGATTAAGCTACCAAGATCTAAATATTTATTAGCAAGAAGCCGATACTACATAATAGAGTAGGTCGGTTTTTTTCATATCTTTACTGTGATGGTATGGTGAAGGGGCCGAAGAGAGAATCAGCGAAACGAGGTGAACGAGATGAAGATCCAGGGAGTATATGGAGTGAATCCCTATCATAAGTTGTCTGAAGGAAATTCGGGCAAGCGGACTGTGGCTGCGAACAGACATGATCAGCTACAAATTTCTAACGAAGCAAAGCAATTACTCGCTTCACAAATGGAAGAGAGTAAATGGGATGCGGAACGTGCTGAGAAGCTTCAAAGCATTCAAGAGCGTGTGGATGCAGGCACCTATCACATCTCTACAGAGGAATTGGCCAAACGGATGCAATTTCTTATAAAGGAGCGGAACTAGATGGAGAATGAGACGTTCTACTCATTGCTCTCTCAGAATCTAGCAGAGCAGCTTCAGGGCTATGAGCAGCTTTACCAATTGGCCTTTACCAAACGGAAGTCGATCATTAATAATCAGATGGAATCCCTAGCGAAGCTCATACAAGAAGAGAAAGGACTCATGCAGATGCTGAACCAGCTTGAAGAGGTACGGCAGCGCATCATGGGAACGACTACAGCGACCACTTTACATGAGGTGCTTAGCACTTGCCCAGATCCAGTTTGGCATAACCGTCTCCTTGAGCAGCAACATCAGCTGGTCCAATCGATTGAACAGCTTCGCCAATTAAACGAACAGAATCAGGACTTAATAGAGGAATCACTTCACTACCTCGAAAAAACCATCACAGAAGTAACTGCTGCACCAGAGGAGGATCTCTTTTATGGTCCCCAATCTGTAGGTGGAAAACGCCATCTTTTTGATTCGAAAGCATAATTTTGCGAGGATGACCCTTTTCATTGGATGAATCACTAAATAGGAATGATTGTGCGTGATGAACGCACTAATGAAGGAGAGTTGCATAATGCGTTCTACTTTTAGCGGGATTGAGATTGCCAGACGTGCCTTGGCTGCACAACAAGCAGCAATTAATACGGTAGGACATAATATTGGTAACGCAAACACAGATGGTTATAGCAGGCAAAGAGTGTATCTAGAGACAACTTATCCAATTCCCATGCCCGCCTTCACCAATCCTCGGATGGCAGGACAGATGGGAACAGGGGTCATTGCATCAAAAATCGATCGGATTCGTGAGGAATTCCTCGATCATCAGTTTAGGAATGAGTCTGCATATCTAGGATATTGGGATGCCCAGGTGGATGTCCTCAACAAGATTGAAGTGGTGATGAATGAGCCTACTGATGATGCCCTCGCCCATGTGATGGATAATTATTGGGCAGCCTGGAAGGATCTTGAGGCAGAACCTGATAGCGCCTCCAATCGTGAGGTCTTAAAACAACGAGGGACTGCATTGGTTGAGACCTTCCAGCATATGAAGCGTTCACTTCTTCAATATCAGCAAAACATGGATGATGTGATTCGTGTGAAGGCTGGTGAAGTGAACTCCTATCTTCGGCAATTACAGGAGTTAAACGATCAGATCGGACGGATCCAGCCTCATGGTTATGAAACAGCGGACTTGAATGACCGCCGTGATTTAATCCTTGATAAACTTTCAAGCTTAATCCCGATTAAGGTAGAGCCTGCAAGTCATGGTATGATTAAGATTTCCTGCAATGATGTAGAGATCTTGAATGAGCGTGAACGTGTTGAGATCAGCGCTGAGGTAGACCCTAGTACAGGAATGTATCAGGTACTAGCAGACGGAAGTCGCTTAGAGATGAAGACAGGTTTTATTCAAGGAGCCATGGAAGGTCGCGGCTTACCTGGTCCAAACGGAGAGCTGACTGGTATTCTCCCTGATTTCATCAAAAACTTGGATATGCTAGCCCAGGTGCTTACTAAGGAAGTGAATGATCTTCATCGTTCGGGAATGAACATGAAGGATATTGAGGCACAGGTAGAATATCAGAAGAAGGTGGATGCAGGGGATCCGAATCCAGGTAATCCACCAACCTTGATGCAATTGCCCTTTTTCATTGATAAGAGTTGGTATGAAGCGAATAAGAACCTTTTAACCGAGGAGAATTTACGCAATGGCACATTGAATCCTGCCGATATCCCTGATCCACAGGATGCTAGCAATTTGATGGTCAATCCCTTGATTATGGACTCTGGTGACTTAATCGCTGCTGCTCAATCTGTAGTGAAGAAGGATGATGGGACCAGCATCTCCTATGTAGGCGATGGACAAAATGCCAAGGCCATCTCTGGTTTAAAGTTTAAAAAGATTACCGATGGCTTTACCGATAGCGGAACGATGGATCAGTTTTACGCCAATGTGATCGGTGAACTCGGAATTCAATCGCAAGAGTCACAACGTTTGCAAGAGAATATGCAGCAGATTACGAAAGATGTTGATAATAGTCGTCAGTCCGTTTCAGGCGTCTCCCTTGATGATGAGATGGCCGATCTGATTAAATATCAGCAGGCCTATAATGCAGCAGCACGGAATATGACGGCTCTTGATGAAATGCTAGATAAGGTGATCAATGGAATGGGGATTGTTGGTCGCTAGGAACTGAGATAGGGATGGGGTGAACATGCATGCGAGTTACGCAAAAGATGTTGAATAATAATATGATCCACGATCTGAACCGTAGCTATGAGAAGTTAGATAAATTTACGCGGATGCAATCCACGGGTCGTAAGGTGTCTCGTCCTTCTGATGATCCTGTGGTGGCGGTGCGGGGGATGCATTATCGTAATCAGTTAAACGAGATCGCACAGTTCCGTCGCAATGCTGATACAGCAATTAGCTGGATGGAAACCACAGATACCATTATGGGAGAAGCAACCCAGACACTACAACGGGTGCGTGAGTTGATGGTCCAAGCAGCGAATGGTACCTATGAAGAGACTTCGCGGAAAGCGATCGCAGATGAGATTGCTCAGCTCCGTGACCATCTTGGGGATCTCTCCAACGCTACTATTGGTGGACGTTATCTCTTTGCTGGAACGGAGACCAATATCGCGCCCTATGATAAGACAACTCAACGTTTTATTGGTGAGAATACAGAGGATGTGGAATTGGAGCTTGGTCAAGGGATCTATCTCCCAGTCAATGTGAAGGGAAAAGCGGTTTTCTCCAATCCTTCTAAAGATGAGGGGGTATTTGGCCTCCTTGAAAATGTAGTTAATACCCTTCGTGATCCGAACCAAGCTGATCAAGTGGGCACTTTCCTTAATGATGTAGATGAGCAAATGGAAGTCTTTTTAACAGAACGAGCATCTCTAGGCGCACGGATTAATCGAATTGAATTGATCCAATCTCGGCTTGAGAGTGGTCAAATCAACACGAAGAAACTTCTTTCCAGTGAAGAGGATGCAGATATGGCGTGGGTGATTACGGAGCTGAAGGCACAGGAGAATGTTCATCGTGCTGCTTTAGCCACCGGCTCCAGAATCATTCAGCCATCTCTAGTGGATTTTCTCAGATAGAGGGAATGAGGAGGTGGCATCATGCAGCTGCCACGCTTAGAGATTCAGCAACAGTCTATCAAAATGGCGTTGCAGAGTGAGAAGCCACAGCAGCAGATTCAACAGCCAAAGGCAGATGTTCAGATTGAACAGCTTCCAGCCATCCTAGAGATTCATACGACGCCAAGTCGTTTGGAGATCGATCAAACAAAGTGCTTTGCCGATGTGGGGAGAAAGCATGTTTTTCGTATGAATACGGAGTTCGCTACCGAAGCCCAGCAAGCAGCCCTTGCGGCCATTGCTCAGATTGCCCAAGAGGGTGATGCTCTCCGTACCATCGAACAGCCAGGTACGAAAATTTCCATGCTATCGGAGCAGAAGGCCAATCCCCCCCTTCGCGAGCTTGCAATTGTTTTTCTCCCTCGTTATGGGAGCTTAAAGATGAACTTTACTCCAGCAGATTTGCAAATCAACTGGCAAAAACGCGGGACTCAGATCAATATTACACCGCAGAAGGTGATCCACGAGTATACGCCAGGTAAGGTGGCAGGCTCCATCAGTCAATGGCATGGGATCCAGATCGATGTGGTGGGATTGAATGTGGATGAACGATTATGATTTGAACAGATATAACCGGATCTGAACGGTTATAATAGGGTCAGCTAAGACAGAATGAGAGTCAAAAAGGAGAATTATCATGCTAATACATAGTCCCTTAATTGGAGATGTCAATGTCGACGAGAAGCAGATCTACACCTTTGCTCAGGGAATTCCGGGGTTTGAGAGCGTTCACCGCTTTGCCTTCATCCCATTGGGAGGAGACTCTCCATTTACTGTGATCCAAGCTCTTGATCAGTCTGTGCCTTCGTTTATTGCTATCAATCCATTCACGGTTTTTCCAGACTATGATTTTCATCTGCCTGATTATGTGGCAGAGCAATTGGAGTTAGTTGGCCTGGAGGATGTGGAGCTCTTTAGCATTGTGACCTTGGGGAAGACCCTTGTAGATTCTACATGTAATCTCATGGCACCTGTTGTCTTGAATCGTAGGAAGAGAGCAGGCAAGCAGGTGGTTCTAGAGGAGAACTATTCTCGAAAAGCACCGCTTGTGAAGAAGGGGGAGGAGTAATCATGTTAGTCCTCACCCGTAAGTCCAATCAGTCCATCATGATTGGACCTGATATTGAGCTGAAGGTTCTGGCCATTGAAGGAGAGCAAGTAAAGCTGGGCATTGTTGCACCTCGCCACGTAGAGATTCATCGTAAGGAGATCTATATGGCAATCCAAGAAGAGAATGAAGCAGCAACTATCACGGGGTCAGTCCCCCAATACATTACCGCGTTAAAGAAATAGGGGTCAGTCCCCCATTGAGTTAACGCATTAAAGCAATGAAGAATTGATTAAGTTATAAAAATCCACCCCTCATTTTGGAAGACGAGGGGTGGATTTATTTGAAAGGTATTCTATGTAATGTTAACGTATTAAGGAGAAGAACGATAGGAACGATAGGGGACTACCACCGTTTAACAATTTCACCCTTGCATATTACTGGGAATCCATTACAATAATAATATAGTATTTTTTACCTAGTACTATGTTACTATTCCAACCTTACCATTTGCGAGGGGAGGAACCCATATATGCCAAAAAGACTACTTGTTCACTTTACTCATTTAAACAGGTCGTTTTTCAAGATCTTGCTTATTATGCTCTTAATTGCGATCACTGTTTATATGGTATATATCACTGGTGGAACAGAACTAGCATTTACGCATATCATGTATATTCCGATCATTCTTGCAGGTTTTTTCGGAGGGATTAAGGGTGCTATGGGAGCAGCCTTGCTTGGGGGGTACAGTCTTGGACCATTTATGTACAAGAATGTAGCAGAAGGAATCCCACAGGATCTAAGTGGCTGGGTATTTAGAACCACGATATTTGTTGTGATAGGTATTGTGATTGGTATACTATTTCAGTATGTTAAAACCTCAAAGAAAAAAGCCATTGAGAAATCGCTGAAGAATGAAATGACTGGTTTACCAAACCTTAATAAGCTGAAGATGGACATTGATGAACGAATAGTCATGCAAGAGAGCTTTTCACTAATTGCTTTTGAAATCACTAATCTAGGTGATATCAATCGATATATCGATTATCAGATTGGGGAACAAGCACTCTTACACCTGAGTAAAGTATTAGCCAACTTTGTCGATCAAGAACAAGTTTATTCCATACATACGAATCAACTGGCCATTGTAGTGCCAGGTGAGCAGATAGAAGCTACCTACTTAATTGGAGAACAAATTATCAAATCTTTTCGAGAACCTATACTCATCGATGGGTTATTGGTAGAGATGATGGTTAAAGCTGGACTAGTACATTTTCCATTGCATGGGAATGACTTCAATGATTTATATCGAAAATTAAGCATCGCAATGGATCAAAAGTCAGATACTACAGGAATTTTTCTCTATGATCCTTCTAAAGAGCAAAAGAACAAAGAGAGACTTGATATTACGGTTTTACTATACGATGCAATAAAAAACAAGAAGTTTAACATCGTTTACCAGCCTCAAATTAGTCTGAAGAATAATCAAGTAATTGGTGTAGAAGCACTTTTGAGATTAAGCCGAGGCCGTAAAGGTTCAATCAGTCCAGAAGAGTTCATTAAAGTTGCTGAGGAAGTTGGAATTATAAGTGAAATCACGAAAATGGTAGTTAAAAAAACGATAGCACAATTAAAGGAATGGCAGGAGGAAGGGTTCATTACCAAAATGGCCATCAATATTTCTCCTAAGGATTTACGTAACAACGCACTGCTCGAATATACGAAGGAACAGCTCAATACATATTGCATCGATCCTTCACAGCTTGAATTTGAATTAACGGAACGAGGAATCGTTGAGAATGAGCATGTGGCGGAGCAGTTACTCATGGATGCCAGGAAATTAGGGGTAAAAATCTCCTTAGATGATTTCGGTACGGGTTATAATTCGCTGATGAATCTAATTAAACTGCCCATCGATAATATTAAGATACATAAATATTTTGTGGATCGTCTTGTGGAAAAAGAGAATCAAGCTTTAGTAGAAAGTATGATTCGAACCATGCACAGTCTAAATAAGGAAGTCATCGCCGAGGGTGTAGAAACCGAGGAGCAAGTGAGGATCTTGAGTAAGTTAGGCTGTGATCACATTCAAGGCTATTATTATAGTCGGCCACTACCACCAGAAGAAGTAAAAAGCTTATTGGGGTCAGACCCCCACCAAGTTAACGCGTTAAAGCAACGGGGGACTGACCCCCTATGGTTATGACAGTTGTCATCTAAAAATAATGACATCATCAACTAACAATCCCCTCATTTAATCCGTACTATAAAAGTATCGATTAATGGGGGGATTTGATATGGAAAAGATCGTGGAAATTAAGCATCTATCCAAAAGGTTCAAGGATAAACAAGCTGTTGATGATGTATCCTTTACGATCCGGAAGGGAGAAGTAGTAGCCATTCTCGGACCCAATGGTGCAGGGAAAACAACGACCATGCTAATGATGCTAGGTTTATTAAACCCAACCAATGGCTCTGCCCTCCTTTTTAGTAGGAATGCCAAAGAAAAAAGTGTACGTAACAGAATCGGTGTCATGTTACAGGAGGTTAGCCTGATGGATTGCCTAAGCGTGAAAGAAATCCTTCAACTATTCCGCTCCTACTATCCAGTCCCCCTTTCCTATGATGAGCTGATTGAGCTAACCGGTTTAGAACAAGAGGAACTAAAGAAACGGACAGAAAAGCTATCCGGTGGTCAAAAACGAAGAGTGGCCTTCGCATTGGCCATGGCAGGTAATCCTGATCTGCTTTTCTTTGATGAGCCCACGGTTGGGATGGATGTCTCAGCACGGAAGCACTTTTGGCAACGAGTGCGAGAGCTTGCCAATCAAGGGAAAACCATCATCTTTTCTACCCACTATTTACAGGAGGCCGATGATATCGCGGACCGAATCATCTTATTTAACCATGGCAAGGTCATCGCTGATGGTCGACCTGACGAAATCAAGAATAAGGTAGCAAAGCAGTCAGTCTCCTTTATTCTGGATCCAAGCATATCCCGTGAAAGTTTATCACAGGATCCTTTTCTCTCAAAGATGTACGAAAAGGATGGACGAATCTACATCACCACCGATGATACCGATGCTGTACTGGCAAGAATTTTTGAACTCAAGCTAAAAGCAGGCGAGATCCGCATTGAGAAAGGTCGTCTCGAAGAAGCCTTTGAACAATTAACAGAAGAAAGAGAGGTCATCTGAGATGAAGATGTTCATGAAACAATGCCAAGCAGAAATCTTACGGATGCTTAGAAATCCTTATTATCTCTTCTGGTCGCTGCTGATGCCCATCGTTTTTTATGTGATTTTCACAAGGGTTGTTCAGTTCAATGTGCCAGACCAGAATCAATGGAATGCTCATTATCTCATGTCGATGACATCTTTCAGTGTGATGGGAAGTGCGATTATGACCCTAGGTATTCGGATGGTTCAGGAGCGCTCTCAAGGCTGGAATACCTTTATTCGTGTAACGCCCCTTTCAGAAATGGCTTATTTAGGTGCAAAAATGCTCGGACAGATGATGGTTCATCTCTTCTCCATTGTGGTGATTTTCCTTGCAGGGTATCTTGTTAATGGTATCTCCTTAAAAGCCTCGGAGTGGATTCTAAGCGGGATCTGGATTCTTCTCGCTTCTACCACATTCCTTGCATTAGGAACGCTGGTGGGCACCATGAAACGGGTGGATACGGCAACAGGGGTTAGTAATGTGGCGTACATGTTACTTGCTATCACTGGCGGAATGTGGATGCCCATGGACATTTTGCCGCAAGTGGTTCAAACCATTGGGAAGTGGCTCCCAGCTTATCATTTAGGAAATGGTGCGTGGGGGATTATTCGAGGCAATCTTCCAGAATTACAGAATGTTGTTATCTTAAGCGGCTATCTAATCCTATTTATGATAATATCCATTTATATAAGAAGAAAACAGGAAGCGGTGTAGCCATTGCATGCTCTTCAATTGTTTCCGAAAAAATATGGTTTCTTTCCTTATATATTCTTGGCTTATTTATTATTGCCATTAAATAGTATCCTTGATGAGAATGGAGTGAAAGCAGTGGTGGGCTATGCTCTCATCCTGCTTTTTCTCATATCATATCGTCAACTGTTCTGGTATCCTCCTGCTAAGGTATTCTTCTTTTGGTTGGCTATTCAAATGAGCATCATTACAGTGCTTTGCCTTTGGTATCATTCTGAAAATATCTTTATGTGCTTTTTTCCTGCTAATTTTATTGGCTGGTTGGGAAATAAAAAGCAGTTTCAACGTGCTTTTGGCGCTTTTATCATTTGCGTTATGGGAATCACGCTGCTATTGGCTTTATACAGTCCAATGATGAACATACTTTATTATTTGCCATTTTTAGTGGTGATGCTCATCTCTCCATTGGGCATTCGCTCCATGAATAAACGAATGGAATTAGAAAAGAAATTGGATCAGGCGAATGAACAGATTAAAGAATTGATTAAACGGGAAGAGCGGATGCGAATTGCCCGCGATTTACATGATACATTGGGGCATACCCTATCTCTTATTACATTACAAAGTCAACTGATTCAAAGGCTAATCGATAAGCAACCAGAACGGGCGAAGAGTGAAGCAAAGGAGATGGAAATTACTTCGCGTTCTGCGCTGAGTCAGGTGCGCGAGCTTGTAGCAGATATGCGAGCTCATACCATTGCTGAAGAGCTGGCAGATATGGAACGAATACTGGCTGCAGCTGGCATTCAATTGATTCAAGAAGGGAGAGTTGATTTTTCCACGCTTCTCCCTTTACAGCAAAATATCTTAGCCATGTGCCTACGAGAAGCGGGTACCAATATTGTAAAGCATAGTAGTGCCAAGCATTGTGTGGTGACCTTTCAAGAAACAAAAGGCTACTTTTCGATCATTGTTCAGGATGATGGTGTGGGGATGGCCAAGTCAGACAACGAAGGAAATGGAATTAAAGGGATGAAGGAGCGGCTTGCTCTCATTGATGGCGAACTGGAGCTTGAATGGAAGGATAACAAAAGAACTACGGTGAAAATGCTGGTACCTGTCATTATTAAATCAGAGGAGATTGCTTTATGATCCGAATTGTGATTGCTGAAGATCAACGGATGCTACGGGGAGCCCTCGGTACGTTACTCGATTTGGAAGAGGATTTTGAAGTGGTGGGGCAGGCAGAGCATGGGGAGGAAGCATTACGACTGGTACGAGAGCTGAAACCAGACATTTGTCTCATGGATATTGAAATGCCCATCAAGAGCGGATTGGATGTGGCAGAAGAGTTAAGGCGACAGGGCGTAGATTGTAAGGTGATGATCTTGACCACCTTTGCGCGTCCAGGCTATTTTGAACGAGCCTTGAAGGCAGAGGTTCATGGCTATTTATTAAAGGATGGTTCTATTGAGGAGTTAGCCGAGTCCATTCGGAGTGTGATGCAGGGAAAACGTATATTTGATTCGGAGCTAATTATTAATACCTATCAGGAAGAGAATCCACTGACCGAGCGAGAACAGGAGGTACTACAGCTTGCTGCGGAAGGGTATACCTCCAAGGAAATCGCTAGGCAACTATTTTTATCCGCTGGCACGGTACGGAACTATATGTCAGAGGCTCTGCAAAAGTTAGATGCAAAAAATAAAATTGAAGCCATTGCCTTCGCGCGAGAAAAAGGATGGTTATAGGGGGGTCAGACCCCCGTTGCTTTAACGTGTTAATTGAGTGGGGGACTGACCCCATTACAAAATTCACAAATATTCACTTCTAGCCCATACAATGCAGATAGATTCTCCTTCGTCAACACTACCTCACTTGAGCCTGAGGCTAATAAGCTTCCCTGCTTCAAGATGTGAACCTCATCAGCGTATTGACTCGTCAGATTAGGATCATGCATTGTGATGATAATTGTCTTCTTCTGCGCTATGGCTAGCTTGCGTAAACATTGCAATACGTGGTGCTGAAAATAATAATCAAGGTGAGAGGTAGGTTCATCTAAAAGTAAAAAAGGCGAATCCTGTGTTAAAGCACGTGCTAGTAAGACAAGCTGCTTTTGACCACCACTCAACTGTAGGTAACTTTCCTGTGCTAAATGGGAAATTCCTAAGATATGAAGTGTTTCTCTCGCCATATTATAATCTTCCGTCGATGGCCGTTGTAGCATCCCTAAATAGGGATTGCGTCCCATTACTACCATCTCAAGGACTGGATAATGAAAAAGTCCACCGTGGAATTGAGGGACATAGGAGAAGGATTGAGCCCTCTCCTTATTCGTCAATGTATCCAGATCTGTATTCCCTAGCTTTATCGACCCGTGCCAAAGGGGAAGCTGTCCCAGCAACGCCTTCAATAATGTTGACTTTCCAGAGCCATTTTCTCCTAAAATAGCATGGATCCTACCTGGCTCAAGGTGCATTGTAAGTTGAGAGAGTACCTCATTTCGATCATAGCCAATTGAGATATCCTGTAATTGCAGCGGTGCATTCCAATTTAGTTCCATACCTTCCCCTTCCCCTTCGTCAATAAGTAAGCAAAAAATGGTGCACCGACAAGAGCGGTGAGAATCGATAAGGGGATCTCCGCTGTAGTTAAGCTACGGGCCAGATCATCCATCATAAGAACAAAGGTGGCTCCTACTAGCATTGACATGGGAAATGTGTATTGATGATCAGAGCCTATCAAAATCCGAGCAATATGGGGAATCACAAGCCCCACCCAACCAATGGTGCCAGTAATACTAATCGTGGCTGCCAGCATCAACGTAGCCACAACGATCAAAACGCTTCGAAAAAGCTGAACAGGAATTCCTAAGCTTTTTGCCTCCTCATCTCCTAATGACAAGATATTCACCTTCCACGAGAGCAAGAGAAGAAGAATGAAGCCTGGTAGTAGAGTGAATAGAAGGGGTAATACCGTTCCCCAAGTAGCTCTGTGCAGTCCACCCATCGTCCAAAAAACGATAGCAGCCAAGTCTTCTACCGGATCAGCGATATATTTTAAAAACGATAGTGCTGCACCAAATAAAGCAGAGACAATGGTTCCAATCAGTACGAGCATCACAACTCGGTCGCCTTTACTCAACCTTGCCAATGTAAAGACTAGGAACATTGAAAGCAGACCAAATAGGAAAGCAAGGATCTGTATCTTAAAAGGAATTTGCACATCCCAAATAATACCTAATGCCGCACCAAAAGCACAGCCTGAAGACACCCCCAAAATATCTGGTGATGCTAGGGGATTACGGAAAATTCCCTGAAAGAGAGTGCCTGTAATTGCAAGACTAGCGCCTACCACAACAGCCAAGAGAATGCGTGGCAGACGAATATAGTAAAAGACACTCTCCATGGGCTGGCTCAAGTCTAAGAGATTCGGAGCAAAGAGCCATTTCCACATAAACTGTAGAATCTCTGCTGACCCAATCTCAAATCGCCCAAGTCGCAATGATATTAGAATTGTGATAAAAAGGCTGAAAGCAGCGAGGAGCAGAACACTCCATTTGCCTCCAGCTTTTCCTTTTAGTCCATCATTCTTGACAGCAACCTTTACCATTCTGTCTCAATCACTCCACCAATCTCTGAAAAGCTCTTGCCATAGAACTGCTGATAAAATTGATCTGCTACCACCTGTATATCGATATCTGCCAATTGCTCAGGATATAGCTTTTGTGCTAACCAAAGCATGCCTAGGGCAGAGCTGGGTTCCGGATAATCCCAGTTGACAAGATTAGATGGAAAGCGATAGACCTCACCTTCTTGTACTGCCGTTACACTAGCTAGCTGTGGATTGGTTGCTACCACATCGGTGAGACTCTCCTTGCAATATTGTAGGCCAATAATCACGTCGGGGTTCCATGCAACCACTTGCTCGGTTGAAACTTGTGAGAAGCCACCTAGCAAGTCCTGAGCAACATTAATTCCCCCTGCCTTTTCTATTAAATAGTGCTGATACATATCTGCTGAAGGAGTTTTTAGAACTTCTGATCCTGTCATATATACCCGCTTTTTCTCATCTGCTTGCAGATCAGTTAAACGGTCAGCGATCAACTTTTCTGTCTCTTCATAGTAGGCAATAAGCTCCGTTGCTTGCTCCTCTTGGTTGAAGATAATCCCCATAATCCGTGCTGTTTCTTTCATATCGACTACCGATTCAGGGTCAAGTACAACCGCTGCAATTCCTTGTGTTTCTAACTGTTCTAAAACTACATCATTTCCCTTTAGATTTGCGAGAATGACTACATCGGGTTGGGCAGCAACAATGGCTTCAATATTTAGTCCCTCTTTTTTGGTTCCTACCGTAGGTAATTCAGCCACTTGAGGATAAATTTCCTGTAAGAATGGACTGGTCGCTGAATTATTATCAACTGCCACCAATTTCTCTTGTCCTCCTACAGCATAAACAAAAAATGTGAGAGGCCGATGGGTAGAAATCACACGATTTACTTCCTGTGGTAGTACGATTTCTCTACCCATTTGGTCCGTTAACATACGTTCTGTCAGTTTTTCTTCTTGTTCAGAAACGGGATTTTCAGGGATTTCAGCGGGTTGTTCGATGGTCTCTGAACTCTTATCACCGCATCCTCCCATCACTAGCAATAAAAAAATAAGTAAAAGGAATAGTATACTTTTGCTACCTTTCCAACCATGATCTGCGCTGTTCCATTTGTGTTTCATACTCTACTTCCTCCCATTTTTAATACGTTACGATTAAGTTTAGTTGCCTTAAAATAACCAAACATAACAAAAGCTAACTAAAGCAAACAAAACCTAACATAAATACCATAACAAAAAATGGAGAGGTTGTGAATGGGGGGTCAGTCCCCCATTGCTTTAACGCATTAACATCATGGGGGTCTGACCCCCACGATGAAGAAATTCTGGCAAATGAAAAGCACTTTCCACTATGCCTCGGTTTATATAACGAGTAGGAGTAGCTAATTGTCGCCTCTGTTGGATTCCACCTGACTGCTTCAACCCGAGAGTGAAGCTCCAGAGTCCACCAGGGTAGGTAGGAACCGTTGCGGTATAAAGATGAGCACTAGCGAAGATCTCCCGAATAGAGTTATAGCATCTCTCCATGATGGGAGCATAAAGGATGGGCGATTCACTCTGACAGACCATGACACCATCCTTTCGTAGGCTCTGATAGACATTTTGATAGAATTCAGAAGTAAAGAGCTGTTCAGCAGGGCCAACTGGATCCGAAGAATCAATAATTACAACGTCATAGGCGTCCTTCTTTTCTTTTACGAATTGAACGCCATCAGTAAAGTGGAACTGCAGACGAGGGTCCTTAATATTACCAGACACTTCAGGTAAGTGGTTAAGAGCAGCATTCACAACGATTTGGTCAATCTCCACCATATCGATGGTCTCAAGCTCTGGATACTTAGCCAACTCTCGTACAACACCACAGTCTCCGCCTCCAATTACCAGTACATTCTTCGGATCAGGATGGAAAAGCAGTGGTATATGGGCGATCATCTCATTATAGATATAACCGTCCAGAGCCGTGGTTTGGACAGCGCCGTCTAGCACGAGCATGCGTCCAAAATCATAGGAATCGAGAATCATTACATGTTGAAAAGATGATGTTTCAGAAAAGATCACATTCTTAATCCGATAGCTTACTTTTAGATTATCCCGGTCATCCTCTACCAACCACCAAACTCCATCAATCTGCTGTAAATAAGGAGGTATCATCCTCACAGCAATCCCTCCCTTGGATTCGTATTGTCTATTACATCCTATCATGGAATAAGATAGGATTGAAGGGATTGAAGGGGTCAGACCCCCACCACAAGACCCCCACCTTAGAGGTGATGACCATGAAGATTCCAGATCAATCAAAATGGCATACCTATGAAGATTGGCAAACATGGGAAGGGCCTTGGGAATTAATTAATGGCAGAGCATATAACATGACGCCTGCTCCTTCCACCATGCATTAGTTTGCTGTTGGTGAATTGTTTTATGCTATGCGGAGCTATTTTCAGAATCACGGTTGCTTGGTCTTTACTGCGCCATTCAATGTTTATTTTAGCGTCTCTAATCATTTTGAAAAGCCTGATGACATCATGCAACCAGATATCACAGTTGTATGTAATAAAAATCAAATCGTGTCCAAAGGCTGCTTTGGTGCGCCTACGCTCATCGTTGAAGTATTATCACCAGCAACTGCGCTAAAAGATTATAACGAAAAGTTCTATGCCTATCAGCGGTATGGTGTGAAAGAGTATTGGATTGTGGATACAGCCAATCGAATGATTCATGTATATCATTTGAAGGATGGTGCATATCTGGAGCGGGTCACCTATGGGGAAGAAGATACATTGCGATCAATCGAATATTCGGATTTACACATCTCATTACGATCGATCTTTGCCCTTGAGATTTGACACTTCATATGGCGATGTGCCGTCCCACCTTTAGCGACCTTAGCAAAATAATGTATCTATGATTTATTGAACAAGCATAAAATAGATAAAATGAAATAGTAATATCCTCAGACGAAATTTCATAATAATCTACTAAGAAAATAGCCACCGCTAATAAGGTGGCTATTTCAATTTTCACATATAGGAGGTGGTCAATCTTTAATGCTTTAAAGCAGTGGGGGTCTGTCCCCATCATCATTGGCCTCATTCTGATCTTCTACCCACAAATGGAAAAGGTAGTACTAGATGCTGAACAAAAGGAACTTATTGAAACCTTTGAACGTCTAGGCCAGATCAATGACGCTTTAGAATCCAGCTCACCACAAGTACATCCACAATCACATCCACAATCACATCCACAATCACATCCACAATCACATCCACAATCACATCCACAATCACAACCAGAAGCAGACATAGGATCATCATCCTCACACATTCTTCCATCCCAACCTCAACATCAACCAGAACTACAACCTCAACCACGATCAAATCCACAATCCAATTCTCCATCTCAACACCAAAAAATATCCAATTCCGACGAACTAGCCAAACTCGATGGTGTAAGGGGAGTCATCCGAATTCCAAAAATCGAGGCTACAATCCCCATCTTTGCAGGGGCCAGTGAAACCTCACTTCGAAAAGGTGTTGGTATCATCGAGCCCAAAAAAGAGTTTGGTATTCATAATGTGGGAATTGCAGGACATCGAGCCATCGCCTATGGCAAGCAATTTAATCGACTAAATGAATTAACAGCAGATGATGAGATTGAAGTGAAGACAAGAACCAATGTTTATACGTTTATTGTGGTCCAATCCTTTTTGGTGGACCAGACAGAAGTCAACGTACTAGCTGACCAAGAAGAGCCATTGATCACCTTGGTGACATGTACCCCCATTGGCGCTGAGAATCCAACAGACCGGCTGATTGTGCAAGCTAAATTAACGCAGAAAACAGAGAGTACTCCTTAGTAGCGTTTGCAATGAATGATGAGAAGAACAGTTTTTCGTAATAGGAAGGGGAATTGAATGAAAAAGCAACTCGGTATCATTTTTATTGCTATCCTCTTAGTTGTCCAAAGCTTTATTGGCCTAACGCCAGTCGTTTATGCTGATGAAGGTATCAGCGATGTAATTGAAGAGGATGCAGGTACAATTATTGCAGAAGATGGAGAGGAGCCAGTAGAGGACCCAGTAGACGATCCAGCAGATGAGGCACCAGGAGAAGATGGAGATCATGATACTGGGGAGGATCCAGGAAATGATTCTGGAGAAGATCCGAACAATGGAGTGGAAGATCCAATCAATGAACCAGAAGAAGAGTCCCCCACTGAAATGGAAGAACCAGCAATCACCGTTCCGGAAGGTCAGGTGATTACTGAGAATCTCCTTACCGATGTGGTCATGAAGGATCAGGATGGGAATAATATCGAGGATGTTCGCCCTGAGCAAGGCTCGAAGGTAGAAATCAATTATCTGTGGAGTCTACCTGCGGATCATCCATACGGTGCGGGCGCCACCTTTACCTTTGAACTTCCTGATAAAATTAAAGTGGATCGAAGAATTACAGGTGAATTGGAAGGTGGAGTAGGAACATTTGAAGTAACCCCTGAAGGGACCGTTACCTTCACCTTCAGTGAGGAGATTGATGAAGGTACACCACTCAATGGATACTTCTATGTATGGAGAGAATTTGACGAAGGCAAGTTTGAAGGTGGCTTGAAGCAACCGATTCACTTCCCACTTCGAGATGGAGACAAAGTGATTCTCGTACATTTTAAGAATAAAGGCAAAGAGATGGATAAGTCAGGCGAAGTGATTAAGAAGAATGATCGTAATGAGATCAACTGGGTGGTTGATTTCAACAAAGGGGAATCTTCAATTACAGAGGCGATCTTTCAGGATAAGATCCCCGAAGGTCTAGCAATTGTACTCGATTCCATTGAAGTCTATCCATTGCGTGTAAATCTCGATGGATCGGTTCAGGAAGGTGAACTGTTCAGTACTTATACAGTCAATGAAACTGCAGACGGATTTCAATTACACTTCAGGGACATTGAAAATGCCTATCGGGTAAAGTATAAAACAAACATCACAAGCACAACGGTGACGAAGTTTACCAACGAAGCGGTGCTAACTGGAGTGAACTATCCATCAACAACAGCGTCTGCAACGGTGACCGTGAAGTATAGCACTTCCCTCGGGAAAAAATCCACTGCCTATAATACTGCCACACAAACGGTTTCTTGGGCCATTCAATACAACTATAGTGAGCAAACCATCGAAGTAGCAAATGCATGGATTGATGATCGCTTCGATACTTCCAAGCTTGAATTGTTGAGAAATTCATTTAACGTATATCAAATGACGATCGGTGAGGATGGTAAGGCGACACGAGGACAAAAAGTGAACAATTACACGGTAACCGCCACAGATTATGGCTTTCGGCTAAAATTTACTCAAGCTATAAACGCTGCATACGAAATTCGCTTCGATACGAAGGTAAAAGGGCGAGTGAATGAAGATGGTCCTCCCGTTATCAATCGGGTCGAGATTCATGATGGCACTTCCGCAGAAGCAAAGCGTCATCTTCGTCAAACCGTTTTCCACAAGCAATTCGAATCTATTGATTACGCGAATAAAACCATCACCTGGAAGCTCATCCTCAATCAAGATGAGGGGACCATGGAGAGTGTGGTGATTACTGATCACTATGTTGGCCAAAACCTCGTACTATTAGAAGAAAGCATTAATATTCCAGGATTAATCAAAGGGACGGACTATGAAGTACAACCTAACCCAAGTTATAATATTGGATTTAAAATCACATTTTTGAGAGATGTCACCTCCAGACTTGAGATCACCTATGTAACCAAATTTAACCCGCGCGAACCAATTCAAAATGGCAAATACAAGAATCATGCACAGTTAAAGTGGGAAGTGGATGGTCGTCCACAACCTGCCATTAACAAATGGGCTGAGGCCGTTGTAGATCGCTATACCATCAACAATGGGAACAAGACAGGGACATATGATGCAAGAACGAAAGAGATTACTTGGACTATCGATATGAATTATAATCTCCATAGACTGAATGATGCCATTTTCCGCGATTTCTATAGTGGCGAGCAGACCTTCGTTGATGGTTCTTTAACGGTTCATCATCTCAACCTCACTGGTGGACCCGATGGAGTCAGTCTAGGGAACCTAGTACCTGACGATCAATATGAATTTACGCTGTTGCAAGACTCCCATGGTAATGATGGCTTTGAAATTAAGCTAGGAAGGATTAGCTCTGCTTACCGCATTACGTACAAAACCAGTCTAGTGGGTCATCCTGTACGAGAGTCTTACCATAATCAAGCCACATTGCAGGATGGCCAGCACAAACCCATCCTTAACCTCTCAGCTACGGTGAGACCACATCATGGTGGTGACTTCCTCGATAAAACAGGCTATCAAGGCGAAGGAATTGATTCCGATTTTGCCTTCTGGACCGTCCATATCAATCGTGGTCAATCCTATCTAGAGGCAGGTGCCACATTTACCGATACCCTCTCCGAGAATCAAATCCTGATTCAGGATTCCATCAAGCTGTATGAAACCAGTGTTAACAGTGATGGGGCATTGGTAAAAGGTGACTTGGTTGATCCAACGGAGTACACCTTAGTGGTAAATAACAATCAGTTCACATTGATTTTTACGGATGCTATTAATGAAGCATATCTCCTTGAATATCAGTCCTTCATTAATGCTGAGAATGGTGAGAAAATTAATAATGATGCTCATCTGGTTGGCCAGTCTTCAGGAGAGATTGATGAGCGAGTCCGTAAAGAATTCATTGTCTACTTCTCTGATGCTGGAGGCGGAGCGGAGCCACCAGGTAGAGGCAAGTTCAAGATTATCAAGGTGGATGAAGTAACCAATGAACCATTGGCAGGTGCAAAATTTGGACTCTATGATAAGTCTGGCTCTACACTACTGGAAACCTTGATCACCGACGAGAATGGTGAAGCGGAATCTAGTGTCTATAGATTGAAGAGCTATATCTTAAAAGAGCTGGCAGCGCCCTCGGGCTATGCCATTGCAGATGAGTATCTGGAGGGTAAACCGATCAAACTAAAGGAACCCAACCAAGTATTCACGGTACCAAACCAACCGCTGCAGCGAGCTGTTGAATTAACGAAGGTGGACAGTGACGGTGAAACTGTGCTACCCGATGCAGAATTTGAATTGCAGAAAAAAGAAGGCTCGGATTATGTAAAGGTGAGTACACACAGCACCGATAACAATGGTCAAATCGTTATTGAGCAATTAGAAGCTGGTGAGTATCGATTCGTTGAGACGAAGGCGCCTGAGCATTATTTATTGGATCCAACCCCAGTGGATTTCACGATTCAAGCGAACCAAACGGAAGTGGTACGAGTTGAGAAGAGGAATGAGCGTGGTCAGGGCGATCTCATCATTATCAAAGTGGATTCAGCCAATGAACAAAGAGTATTACCAGGAGCGGAGTTTAAATTATTTGATAGTAAGGGGCAATTGCTCAGTACGAAGACAACAGATGCTACGGGGAAAATCGTATTTGAGAACCTTCCCTATGATCAATATACCTTGAAGGAAACAAAGGCTCCCAATGGGTATGTGATTACACCTACTGCAAAAAATATGGCGGTGATCATGGATCGTACCACGAAAGAGCTCGTCATCCCCAACCAAAAAGAGAGCACCACGGATCCTGATCCAGATAAACCGGATAAACCAGATAAACCAGATAAACCAGATAAACCAGATAAACCAGATAAGCCCAAAGATCCAAAGCAGCCGGTGGATCCTGGCAACCCAGACGATCCTAAGCAACCCGGAGACGGAGATCATTCAGACGATCTCACCCAACCACAGCCCGACGATTCCACAACTCCAGATGAATCGAATCAACCAGGAGAGCCTAGTGATCCCAATGAACCAAATCAACCTGATGAATCAGGTACTCCTAACCAATCGGATCAAACCAAAGAAGCCTTACCTAAAACCGGAGAAAAGGCGAGGACAGACCTCCTATTCGCAGGAACATTCTTCTTGATGGTTGGATTTTGGGCGATGTTAAATCGTAGGAGAACGGAAGAATAACAGTTGGTGAGAGCACTAGGAGAAATGCTTGAGAATCATCATTCTAATGGGAGTAGAGATATTTCAGGGTCTGATCTTATCATGATGGTTGCGAGTTATAGCAAATTATAATATACTAAAGATGAAAAAAACACCTATTATATGCAGGACTATGTTTGCATATAATAAGAATGACCGCAGGTGAGGTAACACCTACGGCCATGAGCTGATTCCCTTTAAGGGGGAACGGCAACAATTCTCTTTCTTAAAGAATAGTCACCTGGTCAGGGGTGGCTATTCGTTCTTTTTATCAGCAAGTTTAACGATTTCAATAACAATCTTCAGGATTCCAAAAATCAATCCGGAAACCAGTCCTGAAGTAGAGAGTACGAGTAGTATTAGATCGAAAGAACGCATAGGCATCACCTCCTTTCATGGGGAGGCGTGCCGTTCCACCCTTAACGACCTCAGCAAGTTAATCATATCATTTACCTCAATTATATTCCATATAAAAACAGATATAGAATAATATATAAGTATATTTGATACCACTGAGATAAATACATTGATAGAATCACATGAATATACTACAAGCGAAATTGATTACTGGTAATGAGTTGCAAACTATCATTGGTTTAAATATACTAAAGATGGAAATAGAACCCATTATATGCAGAGCTGTGTTTGCATATAATAGGAATGACCGCAGGTGGTGGTACACCTACGGCCATGAGCTGATTCCCTTTAAGGGGGAACGGCGCTACTCCATTATTTTTGGTAATGCGAATAGCCACCGGGCGATGGGTGGCTATTCGTTACTTTTATATCAAATAATACCCACCTCTAGACGAATCTAGGAGGTGGGTAATTTTATTTTGGATACTACAAAAGTAGAGAGAAAAATATATGTTTACCATTTTAGATAAATTTTAGATAAATTTAAGAGAAGTTTAAGAGGCTATCAATATACTTATTCATTGTGAAAACAGTTCAGTCTGAAAAGATTTAGGAAAGAAAATCGGAAAGGAGATCGAAATTGCGCCTTGTTTGGGGAATTTGCTCCATTTTGATTGGTCTAGTTTTCATCTTGTATCCACAAATTGAGAAAGTGGCTCTCGATGCGGAACAAAAAGCATTAATTGAAGCATTTGAAGGCCTTGGGACGATCAATGATGCTATGGAGTCCACTTTGCCACAACTACCACAACTAAATGATCAACAACAACTCAATTATCCACCTCAACAACAAGAATTTTCCCATGCAGATGAACTAGCCCTCTTAGATGGAGTCAAGGGTGTAATCCGAATTCCGAAGATCGATGCTGCACTCCCTATTTTTGACGGGGCAGGTGAAGCATCTCTTCGTAAAGGTGTTGGTATCATTGAATCGGAGAAGGAGTTCGGAGTTCATAATGTGGGTCTTGCAGGGCATCGTGCCATTGCGTATGGTAAGCAATTTAATCGGCTAGATGAATTGATGCCAGATGACGAAATAGAAGTGCAGACAAGGACCCATATTTATCAATTTACTGTTGTTCAATCCTTTGTGGTAGATCGAACTGAAGTAGGTGTACTAGCCGATCAAGAAGAACCATTGATCACGTTAGTGACCTGCACGCCAATCGGGGTAGAAAATCCAACAGACAGGCTGATTATTCAAGCAAGGCTAAGCCAAAAAACAGCGTTAACGCCCTAATGTCATAGCAATGAACTCTATAGAATGAAGTTTTTCAGAATGAAGCTTATCGTAACAGGAAGGGGAGCCTAATGAGACAAAAAGTAGGTATTATACTAATTGTATTATTACTGGTCTGTCAAAGCTTTGTGGGACTAACACCAGTAGCATATGCTGAAGGAGCAGTAATTACAGAGAATCTTATTACTGATGTGACCATCTTGGATCAGGATGGGAATAGAATTGAGGATATCCGTCCGGAGCAAGGCTCTAGGGTAAAAATCAATTATGAGTGGAGCCTCCCTGTGGATCATAAATACAGTGCTGGTGCCACCTTCACCTTTGCACTGCCCAACAAATTTAAGCTGGATAAAAGCTTGACAGGGGAATTGAAGGGTGAAGTCGGCACATATGAAGTAACCCCTGAAGGGACCGTTACCTTCACCTTCAATGATGAAATCAATGATGGTACATCCTTGGATGGATACTTCGAAGTATGGCGAGAATTTGATGAAAGTAAGTTTGAAGGTGGCCTGAAGCAGCCCATTGTTTTCCCCATTCATGAGGGACAAAAAGTAATTCTCGTACATTTTAAGAATAAAGGCAGTGAAATGGATAAAACAGGGGTGGCCAATAAAGTGATCAATCCTAGTGAAATATACTGGGATGTTGATTTTAACAAAGATGAAAATTCAATTACAGAGGCTACCTTTGAGGACAAGCTTCCCGTTGGTCTAGCAATTGACCTGAACTCTATAAAAGTCTACTCTTTACAGGTAAATTTAGACGGATCTGTCCAAGAAGGAAATCCCGTCGATATTGGTACAAGTCAGATTATTAAGACCGACACCGGCTTTAAAGTGAACTTTGGAAATATTGAAAGTGCCTATCGAGTGAAATATACAACATCGATTACAGATGTAATCGATCAAACATTTACTAATGAAGCCACGGTATCTGGAACAGACATTCAGCCGATGACCGAAACTGCAAGTGTTACTGTGAAGTTCAGCAAGCCCCTTGAAAAAGCATCTATTGGCTATGAACCTACCAGTCAGACCATTACGTGGGCCATTCAATATAACTATAATGAACAAGTGATTCCGAAAAAGGATGCTTGGTTAGTCGACCAATTTGATACAACTCAAGAGCTGATCCTAGACTCATTGGCAGTTTATCAGATGACCATCGATGAGAATGGAGAGGCGAGAAGGGGAGATCTGGAACCGAATAAGAACTACACTGTTGAATCTACTACTGCAGGCTTTCGCCTTGAATTTAAACAGGATGTAAGCTCTGCCTACGAAATCACTTATCAAACCAAAGCGATCAAGCGTGTACATGAGGATAGCTACACCGTTAACAATAAAGTGGAGATGCATGATGGTACAAGCAAGGAAGCCACTCAAAATATCAATCAAGTCATCTTCCACAAGCGTGCTAAGTCAGTAGATTATGCGAACAAAATCATCACTTGGGAAATCCATCTCAATCAAGATAAAAAATCCATGGAGAATGTGGTGATTACTGATAACTTTGCAGGACAAAATTTCAAGCTGGTGGAAGAAAGTGTGTCAATTTCGGATTTAGTCAAAGGGACAGAATATAAAGTAGAAATTAACCCTAGTTCCGATCCTAATTCAAGGTATGACGACGGATTGACAATTACATTTCTAAAAGAACCAATCACCACCAGCCATGTGATCACCTATCAGACCACATTCGATCCACGTCAACCAATTCCCAATGACGGATATAAGAATCAGGCAACGTTAAAATGGAATGAGGGTGGTACGACACAAACCCCCATTCAAAAATCAACACAGGTAGATCCTGATCACTATACTACCCATAACGGGAATAAAACTGGCATATATAATGCCCAAACCAAAGAGATTACCTGGACTATTGATGTGAATTATAACCTTCATCAACTAGATAAAGCGATTATTCGTGATTTCTACACAGATAAGCAGGCCTTGGTTGAGGATTCTTTAACAGTTCATCATTTGAAACTCACAGGGAAACGTAATGGGGTAGAACTAGGGGAACTTGTATCCAACACTGATTATGAATTCAAAACAATGAAAGATGCTAATGGAAATGCTGGCTTTGAAATCCAGCTTGGGCAGATCGACTCGGCCTACCGCATTACCTACAAAACTAGTTTAGCAGGTCAACCTATCTTAGCATCCTATCATAATCAAGCGACATTACAGGATGGAACAGAGAAACCAGTATTTAGCCAATCTGCTAGCGTAGCGCCGAAATATGGTGGCGAGTATCTGAATAAATCAGGTCGTCAAGGTGAAGGGGCCGATTCTGAGTTTGCTTTCTGGACCATCGATATCAATCGAAGCCAGTCTCAGCTTGATGCCGGTACCACAGTGGTAGATATACTCTCTGAGAATCAAATTCTAATTCAGGAATCCATCAAGCTTTATGGAACCGCTGTTAACCCTAATGGGACTTTGGTAAAACTAGATTTGGTTAGTCCATCTGAGTACACACTAGAAGCATCTAATCAACAACTCACATTGGTATTTAAAAATGCCATTGATCGAGCCTATATTCTTGAATATCAATCCTTCATTAATGCCGAACACGGAGAGAAAATCAATAACGATGTACGACTTTCAGGTCAATCTTCAGGAGAGGTTGATCAGAACACGAAGAATGAGTTCTCTGTTTATCTATATGGTGCTGAGGGTGGTGCAAATACACCTGGTAAAGGAAAGTTTAAAATTGTTAAGGTAGATGAGGCAACGAACCAACCGTTAGCTGGGGCAACATTCGGACTCTATGACAAGTCGGGATCTATATTACTTGAAACACTTGTAACCGATAAAAATGGTGAAGCAGAATCGAACACCTTTAAATTTAAGAATTATCTGCTCAAGGAACTATCTGCTCCATCAGGCTATGCCATTGCTGATGAGTATAAAGCTGGGAAAGTTATCACATTAGCAGAAGCCGACCAGATATTCACCATTTCGAACAAACAACTTCATCAAGCGGTAGAATTAACAAAAATGGATAGCAATGATATGCGTGTGTTGTCAGGAGCAGAATTTGCATTGCAGAAAAAAGATGAGACGGGCTTGGTTACGGTTAGTACACATATCACCGATACTAACGGTCGCATCGTCGTCGATGGTTTAGAAGCTGGCCAGTATCAATTCGTTGAGACCAAAGCGCCAGAGCATTATTTATTAGATCCAACACCTGTTGAGTTCGCCATTCAGCATGAGCAGACAGAAGTTGTGAAGGTGGATAAGAGAAATGAACGTGGTCGTGGGCATCTCATTATCACGAAGGTCGATGCATACAATGCCCAAAAGGTTTTACCAGGAGCGGAGTTTGAACTGTATGACAATAAAGGCACATTGCTTGCCACAAAGACAACAGATGCAGATGGGAAAATCGTGTTTGAGGATTTACCTTACGATCACTATCACCTAAAAGAAACAAAGGCTCCAAGAGGTTATGTGATAACCTCTGCAACTAGTACGATCTTCGTGACCATGGATCATCCTACGAAAGAGCTGACCATCCAGAATAGAAAGACTAGCATCACAGAACCTAGTAATCCAGATAAACCAGAAAAACCGATTGATCCAGAGAAGCCAATGGATCCAGAGAAACCGATCGAACCAGATCAGCCGGTAGATCCAGCACAACCTGAAGAACCAAGCAACCCAGACGATCCGAAGCAACCGGACGATTCCGGAAATCCTGATGACCCGAAGCAGTCACGGCCAGGTGAATCAGATCATTCAGATGAACCGAATCAAATGGATGAGTCAAGCAATTCGCATCTATCAGATCATGCAATTGGAACATTACCGCAAACTGGAGAGAAGGCAAGGGTCGACTTCCTATTGGCAGGAGCTTTCTTCCTGATCATCGGGGCTTGGATGCTGATGCATCGAAAAAAAGTAAAAGAATGAAAATAGAAGAATCATAGAATAAATAAGATGTGTTAAGGGCCATGATGGGATGACTCCTATCGTGGTCTTTTTGATGGGATCTAGTCAGCGAAGTATCAATAGACAAATGGTATAATTGCATAAAATGGATTTGTTGAATGTGATCTGGAAGGACTGTGTGGAATGATTCATTCTTTGCATTCAAAATTGTCTCATACATTGAAGCCGATCGCTGTGATTGTACTGGTCTTTCTGATCCTTACTGCATTCCGATTACTCTGGTTAAGCTATCATTTTCCACCAGATCAGCCGTTTGCGGAGAGAGGAATATTAGATCTTAGAGGCTATGAGTTGAAAGAGGATCAAACCATCACATTGAATGGTGAATGGGAGTTTATTCCTGGAACTTTCGCAGAGCCTCATTTAGTAGAGCCTAATTTTGAGGAGGAGGGGGTCTTCCCTTCGTCTATCCAATGGATTTCAGTGCCAACATCGAATAGCGCGGCATTACCTTATCAATTTGGTACCTATCGATTGCGTATTCTCCTCAATCATGATGAGGATCAAACATATGGGCTTCGTCTCGCTACCGCCAAAACAGCGTCCAAACTCTTTATCAATGGCAACTTGCTAGCTCAATCTGGGGAAGTAGGGGAGAAGCGGGGAGAGCACAGGGGAGAAGATATTCCGTACACCGTCTATTTCCCTGTGCATGACAATGAAATCCAGATTCTGTTACATGTATCCAATTTTGATACAGCTGAAAATGTGGGAATCGCCAAGTCGATCAAGTTCGGTATCGGGAAGGCAATCTTAGCGGAGCAAGAGTTCCAAAAAACAGCCATCATCTTCATCATAGTTGTTCTACTAATGTATAGCCTGTATACGATCCTTGTATATCTCTTTGTCTATCGCGACAAACGACTACTCTTGCTTGCCATAGGATTTCTTCTACCGGCCATGGATGAACTGATCACCTATAATAAAGCGGTGCTCACATGGTTGCCGCTAAATTATGATTGGTCGGTGAAATTAATTAATCTCGTCTATCTTGGTGCGGCCTTGTTCTTTATACAATTGATGAGAACTTTATTAACAAAAAATAATGTCACACCAATATTTCGCTGGTACGCCATCATGTATGGTCTCTCGGCAATCTCCATCATCTTGCTACCTATTACATATCTATCGAGAGCGAATCTCTTATTTTTTGGCCTTTACTTTATTTCTTTTCTTACTGTGCTTGTGTTTACCCTGCGTGAATATTTTCAGAATCAAGCGGAGTCCTTCTTTCTCGCATTCACAGCTGTGAGTACCACATCGGGGATTATCTGGGGCATCATTAAAGGTGTAGCGATGATCGAGATTCCCTTCTATCCCTTTGATTACTTGTTTGCCTTTCTTGGTTTTGCTGCCTTCTGGTTTAAAAGGTTTTCTTTAACGAGGAAGCAAGTGAATGATCTGGTGGAAGATCTGAAAAAGACGAATATAGAAAAGGATGACTTTCTGGAAACTAGCGCACAAAAGCTATGGAGTCCTCTAAATGAGATGATTACCATTGCTCAGATCATCCATGATAGTGAGAAAACCTCATTATCGGAGCACCACCGCAATAATCTAAAATTGCTGATCAATATTGAACGAAGCATGGCTTTTGTCTTAAACGATCTCGTCGATTTTACACGCTTAAAGGAAGGCACCATCCATCTTCAGCCAAAGAGCATGAATGTTCAAGCAGCAGTAACAAGTCTGTTTGATATTCTTAGATTTTTGACTGATGGGAAGGCAACAGAGTTCGTCTCAAAGGTTCCCGATTTATTTCCTAATGTACTTGCAGATGAAAAGCGCCTTATTCAGGTATTGTTTAATCTTTTGCATACCTCCATTAAATATCTGAATGCAAACCTTATTGTGGTTGAAGCAGAAGATCATGACGGGATGGCGACCATATCCATCAAGGTGTCTGGTCACGACACTGATGAAGAAACACAGCAACGAATTCTATGCGCCTATGAGCAAGGAGACGGGCATACAACCAATGATGATGGACTGGAAGTGAGTCTCAATGTAAGTAGGCAATTGATCCAATTGCATGGTGGGATATTGCAGATCCATGTTCTACCCCAGCAAGGCATCGAATTTATCTTCACCTTACCGTTAGCTGGAGAAGCGGTATCTGAGGTCGACAAACTGGAAGAATTAGAGGAACAAATAGAACTAGAAGAACAAGCAGAACGAGGAGGAATTCTTAATAAAGCGGCGTTATATCAGCTAGTTACTAATCCAACGGAGCTACGAGAGAGAGATTATACGATTCTCGTCGTAGGTGATGATCCAGTTCAGCTCAAGGTGATTAGCAAACTTTTTTTACTTGAATCATATGAGGTTGTAACGGTAACCAGCGGTGAGGAAGCACTGGCTTACTTGGATATCATGGATTGGGATTTACTAATTATTGATGCCATTATGCCCAAGATGTCAGGCTATGAATTGACAAGTCGTATTCGCAAGCGCTATTCCAAGCTAGAGCTCCCCATCCTACTGTTAACTGCTAGAAATAATCCTGAGGATGTGTATCCTGGTTTTGCCATGGGGATCAATGATTATGTGACGAAGCCCATCAATTCACTAGAGCTGAAGTCGCGTGGGAAAGCGCTGATTGACTTAAAACATTCCATTACTGAACAGCTTCACATGGAGGCTGCTTGGCTGCAAGCACAGATTCAGCCACACTTTCTCTTCAATACATTGAATACCATCGCATCCCTCAGTGCCATCGATACATCACGAATGGTCACCTTACTCGACAAATTTGGTAATTATCTACGAGGTAGCTTTGATGTAAAAAACCTGCAGCGTCTCGTGCCACTGGAGCATGAGCTTGAGTTGGTACGCTCTTATCTCTATATTGAACAGGAACGTTTTGGGGAACGATTGCAAGTACATTGGGAAATAGAGGACGATTTAGTCCTGGAGATTCCTCCACTCACCATTCAACCTCTCGTAGAAAATGCAGTTCGTCATGGTGTTTTGAAAAGACCCAGCGGCGGGACCATCTGGATCTCCATCACCACCCAGGCTGATGGTACAAGGATTGCGATCAAGGATGATGGGGTAGGGATGGATGAGGAGAAGGTGCAGAAGGTACTTCACGAAAAAAACATGAGCGAAAGAGGAATCGGGATCCTGAACACAAACAGGCGCCTCAAGAGAATCTATGGTCAAGGCTTACAAATTATCAGTTCGCCAAATCAAGGGACCACAATTATGTTTATGATACCTAAGTAATGGTATGATAAAGCGCCTGTGTAGTGTGATCGGGGGCAATCCCTAGTTCTTCATCTAAAAGCGTAGCGAATTGCTGATAGATGCGTATCGCTTCTCCCCGATTTCCAGTCTCTCGATAGTGAAGCATTAATTGTTGAACCACCTGATCCGAATAAGGATTACATTGATAAAGCAAATGGAGACACTGTTCACGCTTGTCTAGCTCATTGGACTGGGTATAATAATGATTCATTTTTTGCAGGAGTTGATCATACTTGTGTATCAGCTCCTCTGCTCTTGCTACGGCCCAGGGATAAGCATTGGTCTCCATATAAACACCAGTATAATTCTGAATGATTGTTTCCAATCGTGTGATGTTCTCTTCCGTCACCATAGGATCCTCATCCAATGCTTGCTCTAGCTCGAAAGCATCACAGTAAAAATGGTCTAATTGCAGAATATAGCTTTGATTGAAAAATATAAGGGCTTGCTGATAGCCGAGACTGTCCAAGGTTTTTCGTAAATGGGAGATACATGTATGGAGTAGAATTTTCGCCTTTTTGTAGTCATACTCAGGCCAAAGACACTCAATGATGGTATCCCGATTCATGTAGGTGTTGTAATGCGTAATGAAGAAGGCAAATAGCTCCTTTACCTTAGCTGTCTTCCATTTGACAGGCACTTCCTGGTGATAAACCATGAATTCGCCGAAGCAAATCACCCTTAAAGCAGGGAAAGAGGAAGTACCATGGACAAGCCTGTCTGTTGATAGATTCGGATCATGGTTAGATAGATTAGATAGATTAGATAATTGGGCTTGATGTTCTTGGAGTCGAGCCACTGTTTTTTCTAAACGGTTATTTAAGACTGGCTTTAATAGATAATCAATGGAAGCTAATTCAAATGCTTGCACGGCATAGTCGCGATACGCTGTAACAAACACAATATGGATGTCACGATTCCATACTTGGATTAACTCTGCCAAGTCCAGTCCGCTAATCCCGACCATTTCTATATCCAAAAATGCCACCTGAAAATCCAGCTTCTTCATTTCATCAAGCATGGACTCAGCTGTATTAAATGTCTTGACAACTTCAACACCGCCGACTTCATTCAATCTTTTTACTAGAAGCTGAATTGCTAAGGGTTCATCATCTACAATAATCGCGCGTAGCATAAGGGACCTCCTTTCTGAAGCAATGCGTGCTATTTAGCAGTAAATCTGCTTCCAGAACTCATATTTTCATTGCTAAGTAGCCATTCCTAGAAGTTATTATTTTCAATAAAAAATTCCATTACTCGAAACAACTCTTTACCAATTATACCGATGCCTATACAAATCTATAGAATGCTTTTTTAGGTATAAGTATAGGGATAGGTATACAAATCATTATGATTATAATACTTGTAAATCATGAATTCATAAAGATTAGCAAGAATTTAAAAAGAAAAGAAGAGGAAAGCTAATAAAAGCAGAACCTTCATCCGATAAGAATAGTGTATGAACTAGAATACTTGGCGCGCGACAAGTGTTCTAGTTCCAAAAAAGCACATGGATGTGCAAAGAACATAATTCAAGGAGGAATTTTAAGATGCGGATTAATAACAACTTAATGGCAATGAATACTCATCGTCAGTTAGGTATTAACAATACCATGACTGCAAAGTCCTTAGAAAAACTCTCTTCCGGTTTTCGGATTAATCGTGCTGGAGATGACGCAGCAGGTCTTGCAATCTCTGAAAAAATGCGAGCTCAAGTACGAGGACTTAACCAAGCATCTAGAAATGCTCAAGATGGTATTTCCTTGATTCAAACAGCTGAAGGTGCTCTTCAAGAATCACAAGCCATTCTACAAAGAATGCGTGAATTAGCTGTTCAATCTGCAAACGATACAAACGTTGCAGTTGACCGTGGCGAAATTCAAAAAGAAATAGACCAATTGTCCCAAGAGCTAACAAGAATTGCAGATACAACAGAATTTAATACTCAAAACCTTTTAGGTGGCGATTTCTCAGCAAAATTCCATATTGGTGCAAATGAAGGACAAGATGTTGACTTATCCATTGGTAAGATGGATGCAGATGCACTAGGAGTTAAAGGAAAAGCATATACAGCAACAGCACTCGAAAGTACAGGTGCTACGAATATCAGTGTTACAAGTTTAACAGGAGATGCATTGAATATTGACATTGCAGCATATGCAGGTTCTGGAGCAGCTGCTATAGCAGAAACTACTGCTTCTTATGATAAAGCTAGTGGAAAGATCACAATAACCTTAGCACAAGCAGCAGGTACGACTGGTGCAGCAGGCGCTGTTACAGGTACAGAAGCAGCTATCAAAGCTGCACTGGACAAGATCGCAGGAGAAGCTGGAATTAAGGTTGAAGCAACAGCTACTTTAGGTACTACAGCAATTACAACTGAACCTACCGACCTTAGTACGACGGTTGATATAACAACAGAAGATACAACTAAGGAAGTAGGTATCAATGTTTATACTCAAGCAAATGCATCAAAAGCTATTACTACCATCAATGGTGCAATCGAATCTGTTTCAGCAGAAAGATCCAAACTTGGTGCTATGCAAAATCGCTTAGAGCATACAATCAAAAATCTTGATACATCTGCTGAAAACCTTCAAGCCTCTGAATCTCGTATTCGTGACGTGGATATGGCGAAAGAAATGATGGAATTCACGAAGCAAAATATTCTGCAACAAGCAGCAACAGCGATGTTAGCTCAAGCTAACCAAGCTCCACAAGGCGTACTCCAATTATTAAGATAAGTAGTATAGTTTCATTAAGGTAATATTTACAGAGGGTCAGGGGAATTTTCCTCTGGCTCTTTTTAAATTATAATAAGTTCGAGAAGAGGTGCAAAAGAGGATGACCACAAGCTTATTATCAAATAAAATCATAAACACTGAAAAGCTAGTCTTTGAATGCAACTTTGGAGAGGTCATCAAACATACTATTGATATTGTTGAAAATATTGAGAAAAATATTGTATTTTCCAATGAAGAGAATAAACAGACATGGAATCAAATCTCTTATTATCTTGCAATGGGTCTAGAGAATAAGGACTACCTTGTTATTGCAGATATCTTAGAATATGAACTGAAACCATTACTAAGATCAGAAAATCTCTTCTAAAGGGGAATCAACATGACCATCTATGAAAAAAACATGTCATTTTTTAAAGATAAGGCTCCACAGCTATATGATACCTTATCTAAAGAGACTCCTTTATATCATATTTATCTCAAAGAAATGCCAGACCAGGATAATTGTGTCATTGAAACTAAGGAAGCAAAGTGTTTTTTACATAGTATTTATGATATGGAACATGAAATAAAAATGATGTTGAATCAAACAGATAATGATATCGATACCATTATTCTATTTGGCATAGGAAATGGTCATCTCCTTGAATACATATTAAAAAAATATAATAAACTACACGAGGTTATCATTGTAGAGCCATCACAGCAATTGTTCAAAAGATATTTAGAAAGACATGATATAAGTAAATTGCTCAAGAAAGATGTTAGCCTCACTTTTATTGTCAATAAAAAAGAGAACTTTGTGGCAGATGCGCTGTACTTTTATATGTTGGATTCAAAAAAGGTTTCGATTGTTTTTCATGTATCCTATTGTAGTTTGTTTAATTCTTACTACAATAATCTGACATCCCACCTTACTAAACTACTAAAGGTAAAGACGGGAGATATTCGTACATTTGCAGGTCAGTGGCAATTATGGCTATTAAACTCAATAAAAAATCTAAAGACACAGAATACACTACCTATCGAGAGTATCATAGATATTTTTAGAGATAAGACTGTTGTCCTTGTCTCAGCAGGTCCATCATTAAATAAAAACATCCATCTTCTAGAGAAAATAAAAGAAAAAGCAATTATCTTCGCAGTAGGCTCCGCAATAAAAGTATTAGATAGTCATGGAATTGTTCCCCATTTTAGAGTAGCAATTGATGCAAATCCTGCGGAATATAGAGTTTTTGAAGATATCAATACAGTAGTGTCTCCATTGATATTTGCTAACCCATTATATTATGAAATATTGCCAGAATATGAAGGCGCCAAAATTCGGTTCATATTAGAATCTGAGTACCTAGGAAAGTACATTTATCAAAAAGCAAAAATTCCATATAAAGAATTTCTCTCTGGTGCATCTGTAGCTAATGCGACTTTAAACTTCTTATGTGATATCGGCTGCAAGAGAATCATCCTTATGGGCCAAGACTTATCTTATACAGAGGAAGGGTTACATGCAAAAGGTGTAAGTTCAGAACTCGAGGATAAGGAATGGGCTAAAAAACATGAATATACATTAATGAATAATATCTATGGAGAAAAGGTTTATGCAATAGATCCTTATCTCCAGATGAAATATACCATCGAAGCCACAGTGAAGAGATATCCAAATGTAGAATTTTTGAATGCAACAGAAGGTGGGCTGGGAATTGAGGGAGTTGCTAATTTAACAGCACAAGAAGTGCTTGATGTAAGGTTGAAGAATGAATCCAACATTCAATTTGAAGATGAAATTACTTTGTGTATGGATACTAAAGATATTAAGCATGAGTACTATGAGAAATTAAGTCAAGGGTTAGATATCATGAAGGTTGAATTATTAGAAGTAATTAAGCTACAGGATGAAATGATACTATCTATAAAAAGATTAACAAAATTAAAACAAAAAAAGGTAAGTACTAATAGGATTGAAAATGAAATAAGGTACTTAGAATCCATTGAAAATAGACTAGAAGAAATAGCTGCGTATAGGGATGTGATTGTTCACGCCTTACAAGCAGATCTGTTAAGTATTAAGACGCGTTTCAGTTATAAAGGCTCCAATCTGGATAAGCAGAATGAAGCAAAAGAAATAATTATTGTTAATACTCTTGCAAAGACTAGAGAATTTGTTAATTTGGCTTTTAGACTAATCGAGGGGGATTATAATTCTATAAAAATAAAATAAACTTTTCACAAAGAAATGTAATAGTAGGTTGTAGATCAATAAATGTGTATAATAATATGCTGTATTATTTCTTCCAACACTAATAGTTATGATGTGAGGTAGGTGTAAGAACTTGCTAAATAATGCATCAATCCTTATCACTGGTGGCACAGGATCCTTTGGAAAAAAATTCACTGAAATGATCTTTGAACGATATAATCCTCGCAGAGTTATCATTTACTCCCGCGATGAGTATAAACAATTTCTTGTGAAAAACATGTTTGCACAAAAATTATCTTCTGATCAGTTCAAGAAGCTTCGCTTTTTTATAGGGGATGTGCGAGATAAAGAGCGTCTATATCGTGCCTTTAAGGATGTAGACTATGTAATCCATGCTGCTGCGATGAAACAAGTTCCAGCTTGTGAGTACAATCCATTTGAAGCGATCAAGACTAATATTCATGGTGCTCAAAATGTGATTGATGCTTCGTTAGATCGTGGTGTGAAGAAGGTTGTAGCCCTATCAACTGATAAAGCAGTGAATCCGATTAACCTATATGGTGGAACAAAACTAGTTTCAGATAAATTATTTATATCTGCCAATGCGTACTCTGGACAAGCAGGGACTATTTTCTCAGTAGTTCGTTATGGAAATGTTGCGGGAAGTAGAGGCTCTGTAATTCCCTTCTTTCAAAGTTTAATTGACCAAGGATCAAAAGAATTGCCAATCACAGATTACCGAATGACACGTTTTTGGATCACATTAGAAGAAGGAGTAGAGTTAGTATTCAAGGCTTTGGAAGAGTCAAAGGGTGGAGAAACATATATCTCAAAAATCCCATCTTTTAGAATTGTTGACTTAGCCCGTGCTATGGCTCCCGATTCAATATTAAAAGAGGTAGGAATTCGTGAAGGGGAAAAGCTCCATGAGGTCATGGTTCCCAGGGATGATTCTCGCAATACTTATGAGTACGACAAACATTATATTATCTACCCTCACTTTGATTGGTGGAATGTACGAAAATACCTTACACCAGGTGGTCAATTGATCGAAGAAGGGTTTGAGTATAATTCAGGAACAAACACAGACTGGCTATCGGTAGAACAATTACATGAGCGAGT
Organism: Rubeoparvulum massiliense; assembly: GCF_001049895.1. Classification (GTDB taxonomy): domain Bacteria; phylum Bacillota; class Bacilli; order Rubeoparvulales; family Rubeoparvulaceae; genus Rubeoparvulum; species Rubeoparvulum massiliense. The sequence goes on along the minus strand of NZ_CVPE01000005.1, from coordinate 196,213 downwards.
TATAGCTATGGATGATGTGCATGCTGACAATACTATTGGAGTTTAAATAAAGACAAGAAGGGTGTCATCATGGGAAAAGTAATAGCAATTATTCAAGCGCGAATGGGTTCCACTCGTTTACCAGGAAAAGTTATGATGAAAATCGATGGTAAGACAATTCTCCATCATGTAATTGAACGTGTGAAGCAAGCATATGGGTTCGATCAGATTGTGATTGCGACTACAACCTTTACACAAGATGATGTCATTGCCAAAGCAGCAATAGAATACGGAGTAGAAATCTACCGAGGTAGCGAAGAGAATGTTCTGTCTCGATATTATGAAGCTGCAACGAAGTATCATGCGGATGTGATTGTACGAATTACTTCTGACTGCCCATTAATAGATCCATTGATAATTGATCAGTTAGTTCAGTTTTATAAGAGCCATGATTACGAAATGGTCACCAATGCAGGTATAGACTTATCAAAACGAACTTATCCACGAGGATTGGATACAGAAGTCTTCTCTTATCAAGCTTTGAAAGAAGCATATCTTAATGGACATGCCCCTTATCATAGAGAACATGTAACTCCCTATATTTATGAGAAGAGTGACAAAATCTATTACTACCAAGATGAAAAGAACAACTCTCAATATCGTTGGACACTGGATACGGAAGAAGATTTTCGCTTAATTCAAGCGGTATATCTTTATCTATATAACGGGAAACATGATTTTTATTATAATGATATTTTAAAAGTATTCAGTGAACATCCCGAATTGATAAAAATCAATGCACATATTGAACAGAAGAAGGTTAAGTAGCAGATAAAGTGATAAGGAGGTATAACATGAAAGATATAACGATAATCGATAGGCATATTGGAGAAGGTTATCCAGCATACATTATTGCAGAGATGTCAGGCAATCATGCTGGCGATATCCAGAAAGCGATTGAGTTAGTTCATGTGGCTAAAGAGAGTGGTGCTAATTGCATTAAGATCCAAACATACACGCCAGATACCATCACTATCAATTCCAACAAACCTCCTTTTCAGATAAAAGAAGGATTATGGCGAGGGAAAAATCTTTACCAATTATATGGTAAAGCATACACGCCATGGGATTGGCAAGGCCAACTAATGGAGGAAGCCAATAAAGTAGGCATTCATTTTTTTTCTACTCCTTTTGATTTTACAGCGGTAGATTTTTTAGAAGAGTTAGGTGTGGAATTCTATAAAATTGCCTCCTTTGAGTTAGTTGATACTCCTTTAATAAAATATGTAGCTTCAAAAGGTAAACCAATTATTATGTCTACTGGCATGGGAACATTGGGAGAAATCGAAGAAGCAGTGAAGGCAGTTCGATCTCAAGGCAATGACCAACTATGCCTTTTAAAATGTTCAAGTTCCTATCCAGCAATACCTGAAGATATGAATTTGCGTACAATTAGGAATATGGCAGAAATATTTAATGTCCCTGTAGGACTATCGGATCATTCGATGGGTTCGATTGCAGCAGTAACTGCAGTTGCCATGGGTGCTAGTGTGATTGAGAAGCATCTATGTCTAAGTAGAGAAATCGAAAATCCAGATGCTTCATTCTCGATGGAACCTCATGAATTTAAAAAAATGGTTCAAGATATTCGCTCTGCAGAACGTGCAATGGGAAAAGTAAGCTACGAGATTTCACCAAATGAAGAAAAAAGTATGATTTTTCGAAAGTCTATCTTTGTCGTTCAAGATATACAAGAAGGTGAAATATTTACAAAAGAGAATATCCGAGTGATCAGACCAGGTGAAGGTTTGACACCAAAATTTTACGAAGAGATCATCGGAAAACGAGCTTCAAAATCGATTGAATGTGGAACCCCTCTAAGGTGGACAATGATTTCTGATTAAAGTGAAAGTGAAGTGATATTTCATGAGGATTAGTGTCATTGTTGATTCGAAGAATAGCTGGTTTATACCCTATGCAAAACAGCTGTCTACGTTATTACAAGATAAACATGAGTCAATCTTTATTAATGAATTAACTGAATTACAATCGGGGGATATCGCTTTCTTTCTAAGTTGTACCCAAATATGCCCACGGCATCTATTAGAGCTTCATCGAAGCAATATTGTGATTCATGCTAGTAATCTACCACAAGGTAAGGGGTGGTCTCCGATGCCTTGGCAGATACTTGAGGGGAAAAATGAAGTTTATCTCACGATGTTTGAAGCTGTTGGGAAAGTGGATAGTGGGCCAATTTACAAGAAAGACATTGTCTTCTATGAGGGTCATGAGCTATTGGATGAGCTTAGAGAAAAGATGGCCCAAAAAATTATTGAAATGGCAATGTGGTACGTAGAAAATTTCCCAGTAGAAGGTGACAAACAAGAAGGCGAGGAAAGTTTTTACCCACGTAGGACTCCCATGGATAGTGAGTTAGATCCCAATAAATCAATCGCGGAGCAATTTAATCTAATGCGAATTTCAGATAATGAACGATACCCACTTTTTTTTATCAAAGATGGTTATAAGTATATTTTGAAAATCCACAAAGAAAACGAATAGAGTAATAGGTGATCAATATGTATAAACTTGCCTTCTATGCCGATGGTGGTCAAACTCTAGGGATGGGACACATTATGCGTTCTTTGTCTCTTGCTAAAGCGTTTACTCGACATGGTGCTCAGGTTGCCTTCTTTAGTCGATATCCTGAGGGTATTGCAAAAGTAAGAGAAGAAGGTTATTTAGTCTATACTCTACCTTCCAATCAGTTTGAAGCGAAATCAATAATCAGTGAATTGGAAGGGAAGGCATTTGATATTTTGGTGGTGGATCATTATGAGGTGACACCATCCTTTTTTTTAGCAATAAAACCATATGCTAAGGTTCTTGTATATATTGATGATTTGAATGCATATCGATACCCTGTAGATATTATTATCAATGGTAATATCACTGGAGAATATCTTAAATACGAAGCTTTGTATGAAGAACAAGTTTTCTTATTAGGTCCTCAATATAACCTGATTAGAGAAGAATTTAAAGGACTTCCGCAGCGCCATGTGAACAAGTCTGTTCGAGACATTTTAATCACCACTGGCGGATCAGATCCTCATCATTTGACTGAATGGATCATCCAGGCGATTCGTAGTGAGCCAAGGATGAAAGAGATTAGTCTACATGTTGTAATTGGTAATAGTTTCCAATTTGATGAGCAGCTAAAGAAAAAATTAAATTCCGATAATCATATCCATTTCTATAAAAATATCGCAAGAATATCGGAGCTTATGTTGCGAGCTGATTTGGCCATTTCATCAAGTGGAAGTACCTTGTATGAATTATGTGCTTGTGGTGTACCAACATTAGGATTTATTATGGCTGATAATCAGCAAATGATATCGGAACAGATGGATCAATGTGGATTTATCAAGAGTATGGGATGGTACACTGAAGTTTCTTCACGGCAACTCATAGATAATCTTAAACATTTAATGGATGACTATATTACAAGACAGGAGATGGTATCAAAGCAGCAGTCATTGGTCGATGGTAAAGGAACAGAAAGAATTGTGGAGAAAATAATCAGCCACTTATTGGAGAAGGGAATGTAGATAATGAACCATGAATTTATTCCATACGGCCGTCAGTGGGTTGATGAGGAAGATATTCAAGCCGTAGTAGATGTACTACGTTCGGATTACCTAACTACGGGACCTACAATTGAAGCATTTGAAAAAAAATTTGCAAAGTATGTTGGTGCTAAGTATGCAGTGGCCATTTCGAATGGAACAGCAGCACTTCACGCGGCTTGTTTTGCGGCTGGCATCGGAGAAGGTGATGAGGTAATTACAACACCGATCACCTTTGCTGCATCTGCAAACTGCGTATTATATTGTGGAGGTACCCCTGTTTTTGCTGATATTGACCCTATCACTTATAATATCTCGCCATCTGAGATTAGGAAGAATATCACCTCAAAGACAAAGGCGCTCATTCCTGTTCACTTCACTGGACAACCTTGTGATATGGATGAAATATATAAAATTGCGCAAGAATATAACTTAATCGTTATCGAAGATGCTGCCCATGCAATTGGAGCAGACTATAAGGGAAGAAAGATAGGAAGTATCTCTGATATGACCACCTTTAGTTTCCATCCCGTTAAGCATATTACTACTGGCGAGGGTGGTATGATTACAACAAATAATGATGAATTGTATGAAAAACTTAAGCTATTCCGTTCTCATGGAATAACTCGAGATCCGAAGATGCTGCATCAAAACAAGGACCATTGGTATTATGAACAAATAGAATTAGGATACAACTATCGAATGACCGATATTCAAGCAGCCTTAGGTCTTAGTCAACTAAAAAAGGCAGACCGATTTTTAAAACGGAGACGGGAGATTGCTCACCAATACAACGAGGCTTTCAAAGGAATTGATGGGCTTATACTTCCCCATCAGCTAGATAGCTCTCATTCTAGCTGGCACCTCTACATCATTCAAATTGATTCAAATAAAATTGGTGTGAATAGAGACGAAGCTTATCAAAGATTGATAGAAAGAAAGATAGGTGCCAATGTTCATTACATTCCAGTCTATCTTCATCCATATTATCAACGGTTAGGGTACAAACAGGGATTATGCCCACAAGCTGAGAACTTATATGAAAGTATGATAACACTTCCGCTTTTCCCCAAAATGACTGAGTCCCATGTCCAAGCTGTGATTCATGATGTTAAAGAGGTACTGGGCTAAGAAGATAGGAGTAGATTAACAGATTGGTTGTAAAATGTTACGATATAAATAGTAAGTAGTAATCCACGTTCAAGGAGGACTTGATATAAATGGACATCGCCGCCCTCTCCACCGCCCTTAGCCAAGGGAAAATCGCGCAACAAGCAAGTATCTCTGTCCTACGCATGTCAATGGTTACTGCATTACAGCAGGCCAATGATTTTACTCAGATGCTACAAGCACAGACCAAAGCATTAGAACTATCTGTCCAACCGCACCTTGGAAGTAACCTGGATATCCGTATCTAATCAAACTTAAATCGAAAATGATTACCAACGTAGTAACACTATAGGGAGGAGGATTCTGATGCATGCCCGAGATTGTATGATTCATGATGTGCTAATGTTTAATGCCAATGATACGGTAGAAAAGGCTTTAGCAGAGATGAATGAAGAAAAAGTCAATGGTGCGCCTGTAGTTAATGATAATGGAGAATTGGTAGGGATGGTGGTGAAGTCAGATATCTATCGCTTCCTCATTGCTCCTGGTCGTAATCGCCAATATCCATTGGAATTAGTGATGTCTAAGCAGCTCATTACTGCATCACCAGATGAAGATCTTCTCACCATTGCGGAACGCTTGCGAGAAAGTAATATTATTGCAATGCCGATTGTGGAAGGGAAACAGGTAGTAGGTTTTATCTCCCTTGAAGACATTGTGGATGTCTGGCTAGAGCAGCATGTAGCCAAATCGTAAAATCCAGATAGAAACTTCCACTAAGTAAAAAAGATTATTTGAAGTAACCTCCTTTTTGGAGGTTATTTTGATATAAGATTTGGTTTGATGTGAGCTACCACTTCAATTTCATCCAAGATTAACCGATACTATCAATAGATAGTAATGACAAAATCGAGGTGAAGATTCATGTCCATTCAATCGGTTGGAGGTAACCCTGTTTCACCTATTGGTAGAGCTACGCCAGCTCAGCCTGTGGAGAATCGTCCGTATGAGCGCCAGTCTTCCACAGAACAGCAAACGCAGCAGGAACAACATGCACAGCAGCCTATCGATGCCAATCAGTTGGAAAATGCAGTGAATGGTCTCAATCAGATGTTGGAGGTCACCTACACCAAGCTCCAGTTCGTCTTTCATGAGAAATCTGGTCAATACGTGGTAAAAGTGAAGAATGCAGTTACGGATGAAGTGATCCGCGAAATTCCACCGGAGAAATTCCTCGATATTATCACTGGCCTAAAAGAGTATATGGGCTTATTAGTGGATGAAAAAGTCTGATCGATCTTAGAAAGGAGGTAGTACGATGGAAATCGGATCTACCAATCGTGTTTCCGGGTTAATGTCCGGTATGGATACAGAAAAAATGGTCAAGGATCTCATGGATGCAGAGCGTGCTCCATTGGATCGACTCAAGCAGCAGATGACTGTCGTCGAATGGCAACGGGATATGTACCGTGAACTGAATCGGGAAATCTTCAGCTTACGTAATCACGCCTTCGATATGAGCCTCACTACACCATATACCACACGGACCGTTACCAGCTCTAACCCCTTTGTAGTGACTGCCACAGCGAGTAATAATGCAGTGACCACATCCAATCAGGTAATCGTCGAGAATCTGGCTACTAATGCGAGTCTTACCAGTGGTCAAGTGAGTACAGGTGCAAATGGTGAAACCATCGTTGATGGAAGCTCAGTGATCTATCAAGGAGCTACGCCTTTTCAATTGACTCTTCAATATGGTGCAGGTGCAGATCAAAATGTGAAAATTGATGTGACCAGCGGAATGACTGTTGATCAGTTCATTGCTGCTGTTAATGGACAGAGCCAAACTACAGGAGTGAAAGCCTCCTACGATCCCAATTTAAAACGTTTCTTCTTTAACCAAACGAAGTCAGGTTCTGAAGCACAGATCACCATGACAGCCAATGACACGGCGGGCACAAGCGATTTTATTACGAAAACAATACAATTGGCAACCAGCAGTGCCACAGGTCAAGATGCTAAGGTACAGATCAATGGAACCGCCTTCACCTTTGCCACCAATCAATTTACGGTGAATGATGTCAACTATACCCTCAACGGGGTGTCGCAAATCGATGCGAAGGGGAATCCCGTAAGCAGTACTGTCAATGTTGCCCAAGATATCGATGGCACTGTGGAAAAGATCAAATCCTTCATTCAAGCCTATAACGATGTGATTACAAAAATCGATGGAAAATTAACTGAAAAACGTGAGAAGAACTTTAAGCCCCTTACCGATGCGCAACGGGAACAGCTATCTGAAAAGCAAGAGGAGCAATGGGAAGCCAAGGCAAAGAGTGGATTATTGAAAAGCGATGCTGATCTCACCAACATTACCTATGCCATGCGGAATGCCATCTATGATACGGTCAAAGGTGTAGATAACGACAAGTATCAGCATCTCAGTTCGATCGGGATCACTGTGAATATGTATGATCATAAGGATAACAAGCTATATATCGATGAGGATAAATTACGTGATGCTCTACAGAAGGACCCCGATGCTGTGGTACAGCTCTTTACCAACAAAAGTGATATTAAGAGTGAGCAAGGCTTGGCCACTCGCCTCAAGGATGCCCTCGATGATGGCTTTAAGCGTCTTAAAGAAAAAGTGGGCAGTGATGATGTCCTTGTGGACCAAAGCTTCTTTGGCGAGCGACTGAAGCAGATGAACGAACGGATCTTCGTGTTTGAAGAACGCCTAGAACGGAAAGAAGCCTTCTACTGGCAGAAATTCACCGCCATGGAGAAAGCGTTAAGTAAGTATAATGCCCAAGCGGGCTGGTTGATGAATCAATTTGGTGGCGGTCAATAACGCCACCAATTCGTAGATTTAGGTCAAATGGACCAAGGCATAGATATGGTACAATAGTACTATGACTCTCACTGTTGAAGAAACAGTACAGAGTAATGGGTGGCTGAATAAAGGAGTGTACATGTCGTATGTCGATGAGGAACCCACAGCAGATCTACCAGCAGAATGCCGTTACTACCGCTACGCCAGCAGAGTTAACGCTCATGCTTTATAATGGAGCAATCCGCTTTGTCCGCCAGTCCAAGCAGGCTCTAGAACATAAAGAATTGGAAAAGGCTCATCAGGCCAATGTGCGGGCTCAGGATATTATCAATGAACTCATGGTTACGCTCAACATGGATGTTGATCTTTCCAAGCAATTGCTCCAACTATATGATTATCTCCGCAATCGTTTGATAGAAGCCAATGTTCAGAAGGATGGGGAAATCCTTAATGAAGTTGAGGAATTTCTCATTCAGTTTAAAGCGACCTGGGAGCAGGCGATGAAGCTAGCCAAGCATCCAACTGCTTCAGTATCCTCAGAAAAGTAGGGTGATCTCATGACAAACAGAGATGACCAGAATGAAAAGCTACGCTATCAGGAGCTACTTGCCATTAGTGAGAAGCTCTACCTAGCGGTGAAGACGGAGCTAGCGGCTCATCCTAATGATTCATTGGAAGGGGTTCAATATATTGAAGCTCTGCTTAATGAGCGACAGGAACTGATCCTGGCCTTGATGCGTGGGGAACGAGCAGAGGAGAAGGGGCATGATGATGAACGTCATGTCTACCTCCGTCAATTGGTTCAATTACATCAACAGACAGAACCTTTGATCACGGAGCTCTATGCCAAGATTAAGGGTGAAGCGCAGCAGTTCCAGCTGAATAAGCAACGGCATCAGCGTTTACAACGAATGGCTGAAGGATATCAGACAGAGGGATATCTCTTTGATGAGAGAAAATAGATAAACACGAGAATATTTCTATCGTTTTGTTCTCAAGTATTTAGTATTACTTTTCTTCCCTCAGCGTAGCTGAAATATCCCTTCTTCACTATTTACAACCTTAAATAGAATTCGAAATGAACTCGAAAAGCCACTTATACCAACTGTAGCCATGACCACTTCGTCATCTTGAAGCTTGATAGCTTCTTCATGATCAAGTGGTTTTTGTGTTTTGGGATAATGCAACCTTATCCACAACTTTTTGTGGATAACCTGTGGATAAGGTGTGCTTAAAATGGACTGATTTCTGTGGATAATGTGGACAAGTCTGTGCATAACTGTGGCTAAAGGGGTTTGGGGATCGGGATATGTGAATAAGTTTGTGATTATAAGGTGGAGAAAAAAGAGGTGGGATTTTTCCTGTATTTATGTGATAATAAAGATAGGAAGGAGGAGGTATTCATGTTAAAGTATAATATTCGCGGTGAGAATATTGAGGTAACGCCAGCTCTTCGCAGCTATGTAGAGGAAAAGGTTGGACGGCTTGACAAATACATTGAAGGTCAAAATGTTGAGGGTCATGTAACCCTTCAAGTGGTTCGTGATGAGCATACTGTAGAAGTTACCATCCCTCTTAAAGGTGTCATTCTTCGTGCTGAAGAGACGGACAAGGATATGTACGCCTCCATCGATGGAGTTGTTGATAAACTGGAGCGTCAAATTCGTAAGCATAAAACAAAGATTAATCGCAAATTCCGTCAAGACGGTACGATTAAAAATATTTTCACAGAGACTAATGGCAATGGTCGAGCAGAGGAAGAGGATAACATCGAAATCGTTCGTACCAAGCGCTTCAACTTGAAACCCATGGATGTGGAAGAGGCTGTACTTCAAATGGAAATGTTAGGCCACAACTTCTTCGTCTTCAACAATGCTGAGAGCGATAGTGTTGATATCGTCTACAAACGTAAGGATGGTCGCTACGGTTTAATCGAAACTGTTTAAACAATTTCATTCACTTTCATGAAATTTTAATCTGGTTATGCTATAAAGAAAGGAGTGCAGTCATTGCACTCCTTTTCTGATCATTGCGATTTATCTATGCTTCCAAGAATCGGGTTCTATTGGTCTTGAATGGAGTTGAATGTTTCAATAACTTTTATTTGCCACTACTTCAATCTCTTGATAATATAGAAAAGAATATTGGATCTATGATGGGAATATTGGCAGCAGCAATATTTACTGGTTAAGGCGTGAAGAGAAAAGCAAGCGGTTTGCCATGTGTGGAAGGAGATGGCCCAATTGGGTTTTTTCAAAAAAATCTTTGGCGATAGTAATGAACGGGATATTAAGAAGTATATGAAAAGAGTAGAAGAAGTGAATCGCCTAGAGCCGAACATGCAAGCGCTCAGCGATGTCGAGTTGCGCGGGAAGACGGAGGAATTCAGACAACGCTTGGCTCAAGGTGAGGATTTGGACCAGCTGATGGTGGAGGCCTATGCGGTTGTGCGGGAAGCATCTCGCCGTGTCTTAGGTATGCGCCATTTTGATGTGCAGATCCTTGGGGGTATGGTACTCCATGATGGCCGGATTGCGGAGATGAAGACTGGGGAAGGTAAAACCTTAGTGGCTACCCTTCCTTCCTATCTTAATGCATTGTCAGGTAAAGGGGTTCATGTTGTTACGGTGAATGATTACCTGGCTGAACGTGACGCCACACAGATGGGACAGCTACACCAATTCCTCGGGCTAACTGTGGGCTTGAATAAGCGAGAGTTAAATCCTGAACAGAAGCGGGAAGCGTATGCTGCCGACATCACATACGGAACTAATAATGAGTTCGGCTTTGACTATCTACGGGATAATATGGTGCTCTATAAAGAGCAGATGGTACAGCGGCCATTAAATTTTGCCCTCGTGGACGAGGTGGATAGTATCTTGATCGATGAGGCGCGGACCCCTTTAATTATCTCTGGGCAAGCCCAAAGCTCCACCGATCTCTATATGAAGGCTGCGCAATTTGTGCGGCGCCTCCGTGAAGAGGAAGATTATACGGTGGATATCAAGACGAAGAATGTAATGCTGAACGAGGGTGGGGTTAAGAAAGCTGAAGCAGCCTTCAATGTAGATAATCTCTATGATCCCTCACAGATGCTATTGAATCATCATATTACGCAAGCTTTAAAAGCCCAAGTCATCATGAAGCGAGACATTGATTATGTGATCGAAGAGGGCGAAGTGGTCATTGTTGACGAGTTCACTGGCCGTCTCATGTATGGTCGTCGCTATAGTGATGGGCTCCATCAAGCCATTGAAGCCAAAGAAGGCGTGAAGGTGCAGAATGAGAGCATGACGCTTGCCACCATCACGTTCCAAAACTATTTCCGCATGTATCAGAAGCTAGCCGGGATGACGGGTACTGCGAGGACAGAAGAAGAGGAGTTCCGCACCATCTACGGGATGGACGTGGTGGAAATCCCAACCAACATGCCGATGATTCGTGATGATCGGCCTGATCTCATCTTCAAGACACTCAATGGGAAGTACCGTAATGTGATTGAAGATATTAAAGACTGCTATCATCGTGGTCAGCCAGTACTGGTGGGGACCATTTCCATTGAGAATTCAGAGCTGCTTTCTGCTGCATTAAAGAAGCTTAAGATTCCCCATAATGTATTGAATGCCAAGTATCATAAAGAAGAAGCTGAAATCATCACGCAGGCTGGACAGAAGGGCACCGTTACCATCGCGACCAATATGGCTGGACGTGGTACGGATATCGTCCTTGGTGAAGGGGTTCAAGAACTAGGTGGCCTCCATATTATTGGGACAGAACGCCATGAAAGCCGCCGGATTGATAATCAGTTACGCGGTCGTGCAGGACGTCAAGGGGATCCTGGTTCCTCTCAATTCTATCTCTCCTTAGAGGATGACTTAATGCGCCGTTTTGGTGCGGAGAATATCATGGGGATGATGGATAAGCTAGGGATGGATGAGGATACACCCATCGAGAGCAAAATGATTACCAAAGCCATTGAAAATGCACAAAAACGGGTGGAAGGTAATAACTTTGATATGCGCCGTTATGTCCTCCAATATGACGATGTGATGAATCAGCAACGGGAGATTATCTACTCCCAACGTCGTGAAGTATTGGAAAAGGAGAATATCCGCGACATCGTTTTCGGCATGATGATGAGTCACATCGATGGGTTGATCGAGGTCTATTGCCCAGCGGAGGAGCTCCCTGAGGATTGGGATCTGACGAAATTAGTAGATCACTGTCATAAGACCTTTATCCGTTCTGATGCCCTCACTGTAGAGGACTTGAAGGGTAAAGAGCAGGATGAGGTTCGTGAGACCTTTCAACAGATTCTGGAAACCATCTATAATCAGAAAGAGAATGAAATTGGTGCAGAAACCATGCGTGAGCTGGAGAAGATTATTGTGCTCCGCGCTGTAGATAGTAAGTGGATGGATCATATCGATGCCATGGATCAATTACGTCAAGGGATCGGCCTGCAGGCTTATGCGCAGAAGAATCCATTGCAAGAGTACCAGTTCCAAGGCTTTGCCATGTTTGAAGAGATGGTAGCCCGAATCCAAGAAGAAGTGACGAACTTTGTGATGCGAGTTCAGGTACAGGCCAATGAGCATCTGGAGCGTCAATCCACTGTACAAAGTCAAACAGAGGGTCGGCAAGGACCTCGTCTCAAGGTGAGCCTTGATGGACCTGTTCCTGCTACCGCTAACCCTCCTCGCAATGTGCAGACGAATCAAGGTGGTCAAGAAGTGATAAAGAATCGGAAGCAGCGTCGTTTAGAAGAGCAAGCACGCCGTCGCACAGAACGTAAAGGCTGAGAAAGAAGAGATCAGGTTGAGTCGCTGGGTGTCTATTAGCACCCGGCGTTCCTGGTTTCTAGAGGTTGGTGGGTGGGCAGTGAATGGATAAGGATCTTAGGAGGTATGGATATGGAGCTGTATGAGCTAAAGCAGTTTATGGAAAAAAACAGCGAACGTCTCGCTGAATTTAGGAGGTCTCTTTGACTTAGACGAAAAGAAGCGTCGGATCAAAGAGTTGGATGAAATCATGGCACAGCCTGAGTTCTGGAATCAGCAGGAGCAGGCGAAGGGGATTATCACTGAGGTCAAAGGGCTGAAGGATGCCGTTGAGAAGATGGCCCACCTGCAAGGTGAGCATGATGATCTAGAGGTGTTATTACAGCTATGGACGGAAGAGCCTAGCGATGAGATGTATGAGGAAATGGTGGAGGAAGCTCAGACCTTGCAAAAGGAGATGGGACATTTCGAATTGGAATTGCTACTCTCTGAACCCTATGATAAAAATAATGCGATTCTTGAATTGCACCCTGGCGCAGGTGGGACAGAGTCTCAGGACTTTGCCAGTATGCTGCTTCGGATGTACACCCGTTGGGCAGAGGACCATGGCTATGAGGTAGAGACCTTGGACTATCTCCCTGGAGAAGAAGCAGGCGTGAAGAGTGTCACGCTGTTGATCAAGGGCTACAATGCCTATGGATACCTTAAGACAGAGAAGGGTGTGCACCGTCTCGTTCGTATTTCACCCTTTGATGCATCGGGTCGTCGTCATACTTCATTCTGTTCCTGTGATGTGGTTCCTGAAATCGATGATGATATTGAGGTAGATATTCGTCCAGAGGACTTGAAAATCGATACCTATCGGGCTAGTGGTGCAGGTGGGCAGCATGTTAATAAGACAGAATCAGCCATCCGAATCACGCATATCCCAACAGGTACTGTTGTAACCAGTCAGTCACAACGGTCGCAGATGCAGAATCGTGAGCAGGCCATGAAAATCCTCAAAGCACGTCTCTATGAATTAGAACGTGTAGAACAGGAGAAGCAGTTAGCCAGTATTCGTGGCGAACAGAAGGAGATCGGCTGGGGTAGCCAAATTCGCTCCTATGTTTTCCACCCCTATACCCTGGTGAAGGATCACCGTACCAATGTGGAGATTGGGAATACGCAAGCGGTCATGGATGGTGGCATTGATCCATTTATCGATGCTTATTTACGAACCATGTTAAGTAGGCAGTCCAATCGTTAATCTCACCATCATGGTGATGAACTGTAACCAAATCGCCAGCGCTCAATGAGAAGAACCTAGATAAAGGAAGATGGGGATGCAGCCAACGACGCAGTCTTTGACAACGCAGCAGAAGTTGAAGGAGTATCTCTATATTACAGCAGGTGCTTTTCTGGTGGCACTTGCCTTCAACCTGTTTTTGATTCCCGCCCGGATCGCCTCTGGCGGTGTTAGTGGACTTAGTATTATTCTCTTTGATATGACCGGAATCCGTCCAGCCTATATCCAGTGGGGTCTTAATATTCCCCTCTTTATTGCTGGGGTCCTTATTTTAGGAAAACAGTTTGGAATCAAGACGCTCTATGGGACTTTAGTGCTTCCCTTCTTCGTCTTCCTTACTGATCAGATGGTACCTCTTTCCCATGACCCATTATTATCTGCCTTGTTTGGTGGATTGGGCGTAGGAGCAGGCATAGGATTGGTTTTTCGTGGTAAGGCCTCCACAGGTGGAACAGACCTCGCAGCCCAGATGATTCATAAGTACACCCATTGGAGCTTGGGCAATATTGTGATGATGATTGATGGCATGATCGTTGCCACCGCCTTCTTTTATTACAATCCAGAGCAAGCGCTCTATGCTTTGGTTGCCTTATTCGTCACGGGAAGGACCATCAATCTCATCAATGTGGGGGGCGACTTCAGTACGCTGGCCTTGATCATTACCCGTGAAACACGCTCGGTTCAGCATGCGATCCTGACTGAGGTGAATCGGGGAGTCACGCGGATCTCCGCCTTTGGAGGATATACAGAAGAAGCGCGGCCCATCCTCATGTGTGTGGTGGATCAGCAAGAGTTAACCCATCTGAAGGATGTGGTGCGGACTCATGACCCAGATGCTTTCGTTATTGTAACCAGTGCCAATGAAGTCTTGGGGCAAGGATTCCAAGCGATGAAAAGATGAGTAACGTTTATCCATCAGTAAAAAGCAAAAGACCATCGTGGCAATCGCTGCGATGGTCTTTTTGTACCTGCTGTATGGAGATTAATCCAATAGTTTTTTTGCTTCTGCCACCACATTCTCCACAGTAAAGCCGTATTCCTTTAAGAGACGGTTACCAGGAGCGGAGGCACCGAAGGTATGAATACCTAGAATGGCACCCTCATCACCGACATAGCGTTCCCAGCCAAGGGGGTTCGCCATTTCAATGGCCAGGCGCTTCTTCACATTAGAGGGTAGCACGCTCTCTTTGTAGCTGGCATCCTGTTCAGCGAAGAGCTCCCATACTGGCATGCTGACGACTCGGGTAGCAATTCCTTCTTGCTCTAGTTGAGCTTTCGCTTCCATGGCCAGGCTCACTTCTGAACCAGTGGCGATGAGGATCAATTCAGGCTGACCTGCTTTGGCATCGGCAAGGATGTAAGCACCACGTTTCACATCTTCAAGGGCATTTTGCGTCTCCGCTAACACCGGTAAGCCTTGACGAGAGAGGACTAAGACAGTGGGACGATCGGATTGCTGTAACGCCGTCCACCATGCAGCCTTCGTCTCATTGGCATCAGCAGGTCGCATCACCAAGAGATTGGGGATGGCACGTAAGGAAGGAAGATGCTCAATGGGTTCATGGGTAGGACCATCCTCACCAACGGCAATACTATCGTGGGTAAAGATATAGACTACAGGCAAGCCTTGGAGTGCTGAAAGGCGTATGGCAGGACGAACATAGTCTGAGAAGACGAAGAAGGTTGCTCCGTATACATGTAAGCCACCATGGAGCTTCATCCCATTCAATGCTGCGCCCATGGCGAACTCCCGTACACCAAACCAAATATTGCGTCCTTCATATTGGCCAGGGAGGAAATTTTTCTCCTTCTTCATGAGTGTATTATTGGAGCTAGCTAAGTCTGCTGATCCACCGAAGAGAGTAGGGAGATGATCAGCTAGGGCGTTGATCACTTCACCAGAGGCAGCACGGGTGGCCAGTTTTTTTCCTGCTTCAAACTGGGGAAGCACTTCATGAAGCTTCTCTGGTAGCTTATCTGCCATGGCATCCTTTAGGACTTGGGCAGGTCCTGGGAAAGCATGTTCATACTCAGCAAAGAGTTGGTTCCAATCCTCTTCTGCTTGGGTACCTGCAGCTTTGACCTCAGCGAAGTGAGTACGAACTTCCTCAGGCACATAGAATGTCGGTTCCAATGGCCAGCCGTATTGCTCCTTGGTTAAGCGAACTTCGTCTTCACCAAGGGGAGAGCCATGAGGTCCTTCTTTTCCCCCTTTCCCCCCTTTATTGGGGCTACCATAGCCGATGGTGGTCTTTACTTCAATGAGGCTAGGGCGGGGGTCTTGTTGCGCCTTCGTAATCGCTGCTTCAATGGCGGCAAGATCATTTTCATTCTCTACCCGTTGCACCTGCCAGCCATACGCTTCGAAACGCTGTGCCACATTCTCGGAGAAGGCCATATTCAACTTTCCATCGAGGGAGATATCATTGGAATCATAAAGTACGATCAGCTTGCCTAATTGGAGATGACCTGCTAGAGAAGCGGCTTCTGATGCTACTCCTTCCATAAGATCGCCGTCGCCACAGATGGCGTAGGTATAATGGTCGACGATGGAAAAATGGGGCCGATTATAGGTAGCTGCTAGATGCGCTTCTGCCATTGCCATACCCACAGCCATGGCGATCCCTTGTCCAAGCGGTCCTGTGGTGGCATCTACACCAGCAGTATGGCCATATTCAGGATGTCCAGGTGTTTTACTGCCCCATTGGCGGAATTGCTGAATCTCCTCCATGGGTAAATCATAACCGCAAAGATGAAGCAGGCTGTAGAGAAGCATGGATCCATGTCCTGCTGAGAGAACAAAACGATCCCGATTAAACCAATGGGGATTGGTTGGATTATGCTTCATTTTTTTCGTCCAGAGTGTATAAGCCATGGGAGCGGTACCCATGGGCATTCCAGGATGGCCAGATTGGGCCTTTTCGATGGCATCGATACTCAAGGTACGAATGGTATTGACTGCCAATTGATCAATGGTTTGTGCCATTACCGAAACCCCTTTTCCTCATAATTTTCCAAAGTTCCGTATCAATTATCCTATAGAATCGGATCGAAAATCAATGTAGGGAAGAAAAAATGCCAGTATATCGCGAAGTGAATTGTAACTTGTCGTCAATTGCGTTATCATTATAACAAAGTTAATGATACGTTCACAAAATTTTCATATTTTAAATGTGGCGTAGGTAAGAGTAAAAGCAGTAGATATAAAGGGAGAATTGAGAAGTGGAGGATCGGATACGATGGGAAACGAGTCCATTACGCGCAATTTAACTTTACTTACTGATTTTTATCAGATGACCATGATGTCATCGGAGAAGGTGAATCCCGACCAAGAGGTGGTATTCGACATCTATTTTCGTCGAGCACCATCGGGCAGTCAGTTCGTCATTGCAGCTGGCTTGGAACAGGCCATCGACTACCTTAGAAATCTCCATTTTAGCGAAGATGATTTATCTTACCTGCGTTCTTTACAGGTTTTTGACGAAGCTTTTTTAGAGCGTCTTGCTAGTTTTCGCTTTACTTGTGAGGTTTATGCCATGCCAGAAGGAAGTGTTGCCTTTCCACAGGAACCGTTGATGCGAATCCGTGGTCCATGGTTTCAGGCACAATATGTAGAGACAGCGCTATTGACCATCATCAATCATCAAACCTTGATCGCCACCAAAGCACACCGTGTGGTTCATGCAGCGCAGGGTGGTCCCATTATGGAGTTTGGTGCGCGGCGGGCACAAGGACCTGATGCTGCCATCTATGGTGCACGTGCCTCCATTATTGGAGGATGTGCTTCTACCTCCAATGTACTGGCTGGTAAGATGTTCAACATCCCGGTTTCGGGAACGATCAGCCATGCTTGGGTCATGCGGATGCCCTCTGAATTAGAAGCATTTCGTGTCTATGCACAGCAGTTTCCAGATAATTGCGTGCTACTGGTGGATACGTATGATACGTTACGGAGCGGGATGCCCAATGCCATTCGTGTAGGTCATGAGCTCAGGGAAAAAGGCTATACCTTGAAGGGAATTCGCCTTGATTCAGGTGACTTAGCCTACATGTCCAAAGAGGCCCGCAAGATGTTGGATGCGGCTGGTTTAACAGAGACCAAGATCTTTGCCTCCAGTGATTTAGATGAGTACCTGATTCGTGAGCTCCTCATGCAAGGCGCAAAAATTGATGCTTGGGGTGTGGGAACCAAGCTGATCACCTCCAGTGACGATCCTTCCTTAGGTGGTGTGTATAAACTGATGGCTGCCGAGGAGGATGGGAAATTAGTACCGAAGATCAAAGTATCTGAGAACTCATCGAAGATTACCAATCCCGGCTTCAAAAAGGTGGTTCGTCTCATCGATAAGAAGAGCAGAAAGGCTATAGGAGATCTCATCATGCTCGATGAAGAGGAATTGGATATGAGCAAGGAGCTTGAGCTTTTCGATCCGGTGAATACCTGGAAACGCAAAGTGATTCGTAACTTTGAAGTACAGCCTCTCCTTGTGCCGATAATGAAGGATGGAGAGATTCTTTATCAATTCCCTACCTTGCAAGAGATTCAAGCCTTTTCGCGGGAGCAACTAGCCCTCTTCTCTGAAGAGCATAAACGCTTGACCAATCCACATCGTTATCATGTTGATTTATCAGAGAAGCTGTGGAATTTACGGCAAACCTTATTGATCGCTAGTGGAAGCACGAAGGATGGTGTTTGTCATCTCAGCGATCGTCCCAAGGAACTCTATCCTCAAAAGTAAGAAGCTAAAAATGACTGCAGCTGAGATCGAGTAGCTAAAGATATAATTGCAGAAAATAGTGAAATGAGAGACTACAAAATTGATGCTTGAATGCATCAATTTTGTAGTCTCCCTCTTTTTTCCTCCCAACCTCATTCTTGGACATGATATAATGGAAAACGACATACTTTGTTTGACACTATTATCATTAGTTTCGTAATTTCCGATATAAAAAATAGGAGCTTTTGCTGAAGAAAAATAATTTCCCGGGAAAGTATGGTGAAGACAAGGAATTATGTATCCCACTGTCGAAGTACCATGATATCCCAGTTAAAGTTACATCAAGGATAGGGATGTGAGAATTTTGATCGAGATGCAAGATGTGTGGAAGCGGTATCCTAATGGAACCCTTGCATTACAGAATATCAATGTGAAGATTGATGCTCATGAATTTGTTTATGTCGTGGGACCTTCCGGAGCTGGAAAATCCACGTTCATTAAATTAATGTATGCCCAAGAACGTCCAACGAAAGGGAAAATCTTCGTCAATAACTTCGATTTAGATCGGATCAAGACTCGACAACTCCCCAAGTTTCGCCGACAAATTGGCGTCATCTTTCAGGATTATAAGCTGCTACCAACACTAAGTGTATACGAGAATGTGGCCTTCGCTTTGGAAGTGATTGAGGTTCCACGGAAGGAAATTAAGCAGCGTGTTTTTGATGTGCTGGATCTTGTAAAACTGAAGCATAAATTGAAATCTCGACCCGATGAGTTATCTGGAGGAGAACAACAGCGTGTGGCCATCGCCCGTGCCTTGGTTAATCAACCTTCATTGGTGATCGCTGATGAGCCAACAGGTAATTTGGATCCTGATACCTCATGGGAAATTATGCAGATTTTTGAAGAGATCAATTTTCGTGGTACTACCGTGGTCATGGCAACCCACAACAAGGAGATTGTGAACAAGATGCGTAAACGGGTTATCGCCATTGAAAGTGGAACGATCTCACGGGATGAAGAGCGAGGTGAATACGGCTATGAAAGCTAGAACGTTGGGCCGTCACATTCGCGAAGGTAGTCGAAATCTGATTCGTAATCGGTGGATGACTTTTGCTTCCATTGCTTCTGTGATGATTACTTTGATTATTCTTGGTGTCTTCTTAATTTTCGCTATCAATATGAACCATATTGTTGGACAGGTTGAAAATCAGGTTGAGATTCGTGCCTTCTTGAATCGTGGCACAGATGCAGATACGGTGAAGAATATTGAAGCGAAAATGAAGGCGATTCCTCATGTAGCTGAAGTGAAGTTTATTCCCAAGGAAGAGGGCTTAGAAGCGCTCATTGCCAAGTTTGATGACGGGGAGCGTTATCTTGGTTCATTACGGGAAGAAAATCCACTCCCTGATGCATTTGAGATTCATGCAGATATTCCACAACGTACTTCCCTTGTGGCACAGGAAATTGAGAAGATCGATACATTTTATAAGGTTGAGTATGGACAAGGCAAAGTAGAAAAATTATTTAAGGCCACCACGACAATGCGCAATATTGGGATCGTCTTTATCGTTGGTCTCGCTTTTACTGCAATGTTTTTAATTGCCAACACGATCAAGCTGACCATTGTTTCAAGACGTAAGGAGATTGCCATTATGCGTCTGGTTGGGGCGACTAATAACTTTATCCGCTGGCCCTTCTTTGTGGAAGGCTTACTATTAGGGCTAATCGGAAGTTTAATCCCCATTACTCTTCTATCGGTGGGGTACTACTATTTGCTCGGTGCTGTCCATGGAGATATTAGTCTCTATTGGTTTGAACTGTTACCCATGAGTACAGTGGCGACTCAGGTCTTCCTCACCCTATTAGGGATCGGGATCTTTATCGGTGTATGGGGAAGTTTGGTCTCCGTCCGGAGATTCTTACGGGTATAGAAGCATTGTATAGAGATGATAAGACTGGAGGGAGAATTGATGGTGAGATGGGGAAAACGAGGCCTTTGCTTCCTTTTGTTATTGACGATTACCATGACCCTCTATGTTCCTAGTACAGCAGAGGCTGATGATGCTGTAAATCGTCTACAGCAAGAGATTCAGAAGCTGGAACAGAAGGCGAACCAGATCGAGCAGCAACGGAGCGAATACGAACAGAAACAGAATAGTATTGCAAAGGAACGGAAGGCACTAGAAGAGGAATTAATGCAGATCGATCTGCAGTTGAATGATATTATTAATCGGGTTGCTCAGCTAGATAAGGAGATTTCCCAAACGAAGGTAGAAGCGGAGAAGGTTGCAAAGGAATTGGATGAAGCCATCATTCGTGTAGCAACTCGGGATCGGGTCTTGAAGGAACGCGTACGTGCCATGTATGAAATGGGCGATGTAACCTACCTTGATGTTCTACTCCAATCGGAAGGCTTTGGTGATTTTCTTTCTCGAATGGAATCCCTCCGCCTTATTGTCGAATCCGATAAGCAGATCCTAGAGGAGCAAGTTCGAGATAAAAAGCTGGTAGAACAGAAGAAGCTTGAAGTGGATGCTCATTTAGTTCAATTGGACAAGCTTTATACAGAACAAGCCGAAAAGAAACGGCAATTTGAAGTGATGAAGAAAAATCAATCAGTTCGTGTCGCACAATTGCAAGCCCAAGAAGCTGAATTAGGGATTATGAAGGAAGAATTTGAGCAAGATTCGTTAGCCATCGCTCAGCAGATTGCTGCGAATCAGAAGAAAATTAAAGAGATTAAGGTGAAGGAGTACTGGAGTGGCGGTGCCTTAGCATGGCCTGTACCAGATTCTCATCGGATTACTTCACGTTTTGGTATGCGTTCAGATCCTTTTACAGGGAAACAAGCAGGCCATTCAGGACTGGATATCGGTGCACCCAGTGGTACAACCATCGTTGCAGCTGAAAGCGGTGTGGTCACCGTCTCAGGATATGTACGAGGCTTTGGCAATACGGTGATGATTGAACATGGTAATGGCTTAAAGACTCTATATGGACATATTCGTAATGGTGGGCTAAAGGTGGAGGTTGGACAAGAGGTGGAACGAGGTCAGAAGATTGCTGAAGTAGGCTCGACTGGTCGCTCTACTGGTCCGCACTGCCATTTTACCGTTTATTTGAATGGTCAACCTGTTGATCCAGAGCAGTATCTTGCAGGTCAATAATCAAACATGATAAAATACAGGTTCATAAAATATGCTAGATCACGTATACTAGGTGCATAGCAAAGAGAAAAGGTGGTGGCAAATCATGACTCCCTCTGGTAACAAGAAGGTATGGTATTCGATACTTGTGATCGTTATCGTGGTTGGAGCCACCCTGTTAGTTGCCAATATCGATTCGTTGTTTCCAAAAACAGATGCGGTCAATAGTGCTGACGACCCACGCATGGCTAATCGCAATGATCATGTGGTGGCTGCTTCGGGTGGAACGAAATCGAATGATGTTGACCTTTCAGGTATCAGCGATGATGAGTTAAAAAAGATTGTGGAAGCCTACAAATTGATCCAAGAGAATTATATGATTGAAGTAGATGACCAAAAGTTGGTTGAAGGTGCCATCCGTGGAATGTTAGATGTACTGGATGACCCTTACTCCGTCTATATGACACCAGAGCAGGCGAAGGAGTTTCAGAATTCAGTACAGTCCACCTTTGAAGGGATCGGCGCTGAGGTGAGTCTAGAAAATGGCCGTGTTACCATTATGGCGCCACTGAAGGGATCTCCAGCAGAGAAGGCAGGACTTCGCCCCAAGGATCAGATCATCTCTGTGAATGGCGAAAGTGTTGAAGGCCTCTCCCTCTATGATGCAGTCCTAAAGATTCGTGGCCCGAAGGGGACAGAAGCACGTCTGGGGATCATCCGTGCTGGTAGCAGTGAGCCGATGACCGTAACTGTGATTCGTGACACCATCCCCATTGAAACGGTGTATGGCGAAATGATCGAAGTAAAAGGAGTTAAGATTGGGAAGATTGAAGTCACCCAATTTGCTGAAAAAACTGCTTTACGCTTCAATGAAGAAGTGAAGCATCTAACAGATCAAGGAGCTCAGGGCTTTATTATCGACCTACGTGGAAATCCTGGGGGGTATTTAACCGCCGTTCTCTCCATGCTAGAGCGTCTACTACCACAAGACCAAGTGATGGTTCAAGTGGTAAGCCGTGAAGGAGATACGCAGGTATTAAAAACGAAAACCAAGGGTATTGATCAACCCATTGTAGTCTTAATTAATGAAGGAAGTGCGAGTGCCTCAGAAATTATGGCTGCTGCCCTTCATGATACTTCTGTCAAGGCTACATTAGTAGGTGTGACCTCCTTTGGTAAAGGAACGGTTCAAAGTCCTTTCACCATGGGTGATGACAGTGAGATCAAATTGACCATTGCGAAGTGGTTAACACCAAAGGGTGAATGGATTCATAAGGTGGGCGTCAAGCCTGATATCGAAGTGAAGCAGCCAGATTACTTTAACGCAACTATTATCCCACCTGATACGGTTTATCAATATGATATGATGAGCAACGAAGTAAAAAATCTTCAGATCATCTTAAAGGGGTTAGGCTATGAGCCTGGTCGTGAGGATGGTTACTATGATAAAGGGATGGAACAGGCGGTTAAAGCGTTCCAAAAAGCGAATCACCTTAAGGTAACAGGAAAAGTAGATGCGAAGACCGCAGAAAAACTACAAGACCTGATTATCGAATTGGTGAAGAATCCAGAACATGATCGCCAATTGCAGACTGGTATCCAAACCCTTGTAGAGAAGATAAAGAGCAAAAATTAACGTACAGGCGATCACGGAGCCATCTCCTGTGATCGCTTTTTTTACATGGGTTTTTGAATAAAGAGAGCTGGATATAGATAGTAAGCATTCGTGGAAGAGAGAACTGGAGGAGAAATTGTATGGAATCATTGGGCTGGCTACTGTGGGATTGGCTTATCCATCTACCTTATCTATTGTTACAACCATTTCTATATCTGTTCCTCCTTCTCACCTTTTTAATCTACCGCCGTCAGGTAGAGCTAGAACGATCCCTTTTTCACATTAAACTACATAGTGTTTGGGAGCGTTGGTGGAGTTCGGTTTTGCTTGGAATCTTAGCGGGGTTGATCTTCTCTGTTCTCTTCTTAGTCACCGGTCTAACGCTAAGGTTGGAGGATTTACTCTGGGTCGGAGTCTTAACGCTATTCCTCTCCTTCTTCCATGTACGCTTTCTCTGTTTGTCCTATAGTGGTGGAATTATCGGTATTCTTGCATTGCTAGCCCAATTATGGAATACTCCTGCTACCTGGCCAATGGTGGGTTGGTTCTGGCAGGAGATGGCTAGTATTCAGCTCTTCCCGTTACTCACCCTCGTAGCGTTTCTTCATATTGCTGAAGCAATTTTGGTGGGAGTTGACGGTGATTTTGCTGCTTCACCGTTGATCCTGGAAGGAAAGCGGGGACAGCTCCAAGGGGGATACTATGCAGAGCGTTTCTGGGTTCTTCCCATGCTTCTTCCTGTTCCATTTTTATGGGGTTGGGATGCCACCAGTCAGTTTCCAGATTCGTGGCCTATCTGGTTTGGTCAAGATGCTTCTTCCTTTCTCTTTCTCCCCATCCCCTTAATTATCGGGTACTCTCGATTAATCATGGCCCGTACACCTCAACAAGCCAAACGCTTGGCCATGTGGGAACTGCTCCTCTATAGTGGAGGACTTCTTCTCCTTCTCATGCTCGCTGTATGGTGGCAGTGGTTCCTCATCGGGGCTGTGCTCTGGACCATTGGAGGACATGAGTGGTTACACTATCGTCAACAAGCGTGGGAATGGCAGCACCGTCCTTATTTTGTCCAGAAGAGCTACGGGGTGAAGATACTAGCTGTTTTGCCGCAGAGTTCAGCGCAGGAGATGGGCCTTGAGATTGGAGAGCTTATTGTTAAAGTGAATGGGGAAGCGGTGAATAATCGCAAGGAACTCTATGCAGCGCTGCAGCAGCAAGGTACACAGGTCCACCTGGAGGTGGAAGATCTTAATGGGAATATTAAACTAGCTCAAGCCACCATCTATACAGGGGAGCACCATCAATTAGGCATCATCACTGCTCCAGATGAGAAGACGGAATTCTATGTGGATTGGCAAACCGAATCCCTCTGGAAGGTAATTCGCCAACGCTGGAAGCGAATACAACGAACCCATCAATCATCATGAGTTGAGTGTTTAGTTCGGTTACGATTATGGTCAATCATAGAAGTGAGAGGGAACAACATTTTCGAACGGTTGTTCCCCTTTTTCTTTGTTTTGCAGGAAGTGTGTGCTATAATAGTTGCTATCAACCAATTGTGTGGCGATAGGAGGAAGGAGTAGGGAGGATGGGAATTTTCCAATTGCAGTCGGAATTTACACCGCAGGGTGATCAGCCGCAAGCCATTGAACAGCTTGTGAAGGGCATTCAGGAGGGCAAGCGAATCCAAACCTTGTTAGGTGCTACAGGTACGGGTAAGACCTATACCATGGCCCAGATTATTAATCATGTGAATAAACCCACGCTAGTCATCGCACATAATAAAACATTGGCTGCTCAACTACATGCAGAGTTTAAAGAATTCTTTCCTAACAATGCAGTGGAATACTTCGTGAGCTACTATGATTACTACCAGCCAGAAGCGTATATCCCCCAAACCGATACCTACATTGAGAAGGATGCAAGTATTAACGACGAGATCGACAAGCTTCGCCACTCGGCAACAAGTGCTTTATTTGAACGACAAGATGTGATTATTGTGGCCAGCGTCTCCTGTATTTATGGTCTAGGTTCGCCAGAGGAGTATGGTGCCCTTGTCCTTTCACTTCGTGTCGGCATGGAACGGAATCGCGATGAAATTTTACGTAAACTCGTGGATATTCAATACCAGCGGAATGATATTAACTTTACCCGGGGCACCTTCCGCGTCCGCGGTGATGTGGTGGAGATCTTCCCAGCCTCTTACGGAGAGCAGGCGGTTCGTGTGGAGTTTTTCGGTGATGAGATCGATCGAATTACCGAAATTGATGTTCTTACAGGTGAGATCCTCGCAGAGCGGGAGCATATCGCGATCTTTCCTGCCTCCCACTTCGTCACACGTGAAGAGAAATTGCAGTTCGCCATTCAACGGATTGAGGCAGAGCTTGCAGAGCATTTAGCCGTTCTGAATGCAAAGGGGAAGCTCTTGGAAGCGCAACGCTTGGAGCAACGGACACGCTATGATCTTGAAATGATGCGGGAGATGGGTTATTGCTCGGGCATTGAAAATTACTCAGTTCATCTTACCCTCCGCCCGCTTGGCTCTACACCCTATACCTTGCTCGACTATTTTCCCAAGGATTTTCTCATGCTGGTGGATGAGTCCCATGTAACATTGCCACAGGTACGAGGAATGTATAACGGAGATCAAGCGCGAAAAAAGGTCCTAATCGATTTTGGTTTCCGTCTGCCCTCTGCGGCAGATAATCGTCCATTAAAGTTTGAAGAGTTTGAAAAGCATATCCATCAGATGATCTGCGTCTCTGCAACACCAGGTCCCTATGAGGAAGAACACGCTGAGGCTGTGGCAGAGCAGATTATCCGTCCAACAGGTCTGCTGGATCCTACCATCGATATTCGACCCATCCATGGACAGATCGATGATCTCCTCGGGGAGATTCATACTAGGGTAGAGCGAAATGAGCGGGTACTGGTTACCACCTTAACAAAGAAGATGGCCGAGGATTTAACCGATTATTTCAAAGAGATGGGCATTAAGGTACGCTATCTCCACTCAGAGATTAAAACCATTGAACGGATGGAGATCATCCGCGATCTGCGTCTAGGTGAGTTTGATGTGCTCGTAGGGATAAATTTATTACGAGAAGGCTTGGACCTACCAGAGGTGAGTCTAGTTGCCATCCTTGATGCGGATAAGGAGGGCTTCCTCCGTTCGCATCGCTCACTGATCCAAACCATCGGTCGGGCTGCAAGAAATGCCAGTGGTCATGTAATTATGTATGCAGATAAGATGACGGATTCCATGAAGCTGGCTCTTGATGAGACGGAGCGCCGGCGCAAGAAACAGATGGCTTACAATGAACAGCATGGGATTACACCGCAGACCATTAAGAAGGCGATCCGTGATGTGATTCAAGCCACCCATGCGGCAGAAGAGAAGGAAGATTATATCACGACCATCAAAGAAAAGTCCTATAGCAAGGATGAACTCCGTGAGATGATTACTCGTCTTGAAAAAGAGATGAAGGAAGCCGCCATGGCGCTGCAATTTGAGCGAGCAGCAGAATTACGAGATCTTATTATCCAGTTGAAAGGTGAACAGGGATGAACCAAGATAAAATTGTGATTAAAGGGGCACGCTCCCATAACCTTAAAAATATTGATGTGGTGATTCCACGCAATCAGTTTGTGGTTTTAACAGGTTTGTCAGGGTCAGGGAAGTCCTCCCTTGCTTTTGATACGATCTTTGCGGAAGGACAACGACGTTATGTGGAGTCACTCTCTGCTTATGCAAGACAGTTCCTCGGTCAAATGGAAAAGCCTGATGTGGATGCCATCGATGGCTTGAGTCCTGCCATCTCCATTGACCAAAAGACCACCAGTCGTAACCCTCGTTCAACAGTGGGGACAGTAACAGAGATCTATGACTACCTTCGGCTTCTCTACGCACGTGTAGGTCATCCAACCTGTCCTACCCATGGTATGGAAATCACTTCGCAAACCATTCAACAGATGGTGGATCGCCTGTTAGAATATCCAGAACGGACGCGCATGCAGATCCTTGCCCCTCTCGTGGAGGGTCGTAAAGGTGAGCATGCCAAGTTGCTGGAAGAGATCCGTCGTGAAGGCTATGTGCGGGTACGGATCGATGGAGAGACCCTTGATTTAAATAGTGATATTCACCTGGAGAAGAATAAGAAGCATTCCATCGCTGTGGTGGTGGATCGGATTGTGATGAAGGAAGATGTGGCCAGTCGTCTCGCAGATTCTCTGGAAACAGCATGCCGTCTTGCCGATGGTAAGGTATTGGTGGACGTGATGGGAGAAGAGGAGCTACTTTTCAGCGAGAAAATGGCCTGTCCGATCTGTGGCTTCAGTATTAATGAACTAGAACCACGTCTCTTTTCATTCAATAGTCCCTTTGGTGCTTGTCCAGAATGTGATGGATTGGGCACGAGAATGAAGGTGGATCCTGAGTTGATTATTCCTGATGGTTCAATCAGCATTGCAGAAGGAGCTATTGAACCATGGGCTGGGGTCACTTCTACATACTATCCTCAGCTATTGGCAGCCGCTTGCCAACATTTCGGTGTGGACATTGATCTACCAGTGGAGCAGCTGAATAAAGTAGCGCTCCACCAGATTCTTTATGGAAGTAAGGGAGAGAAAATTCACTTTGTCTATGAGAATGATAGTGGCATGGTGAAGGAAGGCGATGTGAGCTTTGAAGGGGTCATCCCCAACTTAGAGCGGCGCTACCAGGAGACGGCCTCAGAGTATATTCGTGAAATGATCGAAGGCTATATGAGCAAAAAGCCCTGTCCTCATTGTCATGGTCAGCGACTTCATCCAGCAGCCCTTGCTGTCTATGTAGGGGGTAAGAATATTGCTGAGGTCACAGCTCTTTCCATCGGTGAAGCCCTGCTCTTCTTTAAGGAACTCCAATTAAGCACCAAGGAGTATCAAATCGCTCGACTCATCTTGAAGGAGATTGAGGATCGTTTACGGTTCCTCATGGATGTGGGCTTAGATTACCTCACGCTGGATCGTACTGCAGGTACCCTCTCTGGCGGTGAAGCGCAGCGTATCCGCCTTGCTACGCAAATTGGGTCGAAGTTAACAGGCGTTCTCTATATCTTGGACGAGCCTAGCATCGGCTTACATCAGCGGGATAATGATCGCCTGATTCATACACTGGAGCAGATGCGCGATCTAGGTAACACCTTGATCGTCGTAGAACACGATGAGGATACAATGCGGGCTTCTGATTACATTATTGATATCGGCCCTGGAGCGGGTGTACATGGGGGAGAGGTCGTAGCCTATGGTACGCCAGAAGAGGTCATGGCTAACGAGCACTCATTAACAGGACAGTACCTAAGTGGTAAGAAGTTCATCCCCATACCAGCGAAGCGCCGAGAACCCAACGGTAAATGGCTTAAGGTCTATGGAGCGGAAGAAAATAATCTCCGTAAGATCGATGTGGCTATACCTATCGGACTCTTTGTCTGTGTAACAGGTGTCTCTGGTTCTGGGAAGAGTACCTTGGTGAACGAGGTGTTGCATAAGGGCGTAATCCGCGAGATCAATCATTCCAAGGTAATACCTGGTCAGTTCGAACGCTTAGAGGGCTTGGAGCATATTGAAAAAGTAATCGACATTGATCAGTCCCCCATCGGGAGAACGCCTCGCTCCAATCCAGCTACCTATACTGGTGTCTTCGATGATATCCGAGATCTCTTTGCCCAGACCAACGAGGCGAAGATGCGTGGCTATCAGAAGGGGCGATTTAGCTTTAATGTGAAGGGAGGACGCTGCGAGGCTTGCCGTGGTGATGGTATTATCAAGATTGAGATGCACTTCCTCCCTGATGTCTACGTTCCTTGTGAGATCTGCCATGGCTTGCGCTATAATCGGGAGACCTTGCAGGTTCGCTATAAGGGTAAAAATATTGCTGAGGTGCTGGAGATGACGGTGGAGGATGCCCTAGAGTTCTTCAAGCATATCCCGCGAATCCAGCGGAAGCTTCAGACTTTATATGATGTGGGACTCGGCTATATCCGACTGGGGCAACCAGCTACCACCCTCTCTGGCGGTGAAGCACAGCGCGTGAAGCTAGCATCGGAGCTATACCGTCGTAGTCGAGGACGCACTCTCTATATTCTGGATGAACCTACCACGGGCCTCCATGTAGATGATATTGCTCGCCTCCTTGAAGTGCTTCAACGTCTCGTGGAGAATGGGGATACCGTTCTGGTTATCGAACATAATCTTGATGTGATCAAGACAGCGGACTATCTTATCGATCTTGGCCCTGAGGGAGGAGATCGTGGAGGAACCGTGATTGCCACAGGCACACCAGAGGAAGTGGTGAAGGTGAAGCGTTCCTATACAGGGCAGTACTTAGCACGAGTACTTGCTAGAGATTAGATGTTAGAACATGATATAGTGGACATGGAAAATGTTATCAGGCCGAAAAGCCATAAAGGAGAGAGAAGCATGAATGAGGGTATGAGTGAACGCGAAGTGAAGGAACGTCGTATTCTTGATATGCTTGAGCAAGGTCTTATCTCCAGTGAAGAAGCGTATCGGTTATTGCAGGCCATCGATAAAGTAGAAGATAATTTGGAAAACGAAGAGGCGAAGACGGAAGAGGAGCCTCAGTCTGCTTCTTCCCGTCGTAGAGAAGAAAGACAGCGCCATGATGAACAACAAAGGCGTGCGGATCATTGGGAAGGCAAGGTGGAGCAGGCCTTCTCAGCGTTGGAACGTGGAACAAAACGCTTTGGCCGCTTGATGGAGTATGTAGTGGATCAGGTGAAGGCCCTTGACTGGGATGCGATGTTTGATCTAGATTGGCGTGATCGTCTCAAGGTGGAGAAGGAGTGGCATGGTACCTGGCCGGAACAGGGTGAACTGACGATTATCCACCATGCAGGGACTGTGCAAGTACAAGGCTGGCATCGTAAAGAGTACTCCATTCTTCTCAATGCTAGAGTGAAAGAGGATCGCCCCCTTTCTGCGGAGCAACTGATCGAATCACTATGGAAGCATGAGCAAGAGACTACGATCCACCGGATCACGATGGAAGGCCATCGTAAGGTACGGGCTAATATTCAAATCTATGTTCCTTATGATCAGTTGGAACATCTCCATGTGGAGACTAGTAATGGCAAGATCGATTTGGAGAATCTCCATTTTCGCAAGGCGGAGCTAGCGACAGGGAATGGAGCTATTCGTTGTGATGATTTGGATGGGGAGAAGTTTATTGCTCATACATCCAATGGAACCATTCGGATCGAGGATAGCTTCCTTGATCAATTACAGTGTCGAAGCTCCAATGGTTCCATGCATATGGAGGGTAGTGTGAAGCAGGGTGAATTGGAAACCTCCAATGGTAGTATTCACTATGAAATGACCAGAGCTCAAGGTGGAGAGCTGATACTCCAAACCAAGAATGGCCATATCCATGTGGAACTCCCAACGGAATCCTTAGGCCTTGAAGGAGTTGTTCAAACCAAGTCAGGCTCCATTGATATTGATGTGCCTTCTGTGGTAATCCGTTCTGAAGTAAGACAAGGAGCGCAACGTACTATTCATCTTGAACGAGATCTCAATGCATCAGAATTACTACATCTCCGTTGTAGTACAATGAATGGATCCATCAATATCGACTAAAGGTAGACGAGTAGGTAGAGGCTCGTCAGAGGCTAGGAGTTGAAGAGAGGATTGAGGCAGGTATGAGCCAGCTTTTTGTGAAAGATGTGGTCGAGCAGTTCTCACTCAAGGTCGTTGCAGGTCATCGGGGGTTAGCACGTCCCATTAAGCATTCCGATATTAATCGACCAGGGATTGAGCTTGCGGGATACTTTGATTATTATCCACAGGAATATGTTCAGCTTTTAGGAATGACGGAATGCTCATTCATCCAGACCTTATCTGAAGCCTTACAAATGGAAAGATTTCAGATTCTATGTGGGACCAAAACGCCCTTTATCTGTATCTGTCATGGGATGGAGGTTCCTGCTCTTCTCATTGAGGCCGCAGAGCGAAGCGGGGTTCCACTTCTATGTACACCCATCTCTACAACAAAAATGGTGAGTAAGCTCGCCAACTATTTGGAGGGACGTTTAGCCCCTAGTACAACCTTACATGGTGTCTTAGTCGATGTATATGGAATGGGAATTTTGTTGATGGGCAAGAGCGGGATTGGGAAGAGTGAGACGGCTCTCGAGCTGGTGAAGCGTGGCCATCGTCTGATCGCCGATGATGCGGTGGAAGTACGACAAACCTCAGAGAATCGTTTAATTGGTAGTGCACCAGAGCTGATTCAACATCTTTTAGAGATTCGAGGTCTCGGCATTGTGAATGTGATGACGCTCTTTGGTGCTGGTGCAGTACGAAGCTATAAAAAAATCACGCTGGTGGTTCAGTTAGAGGTATGGGATCCTAATACTCAATACGATCGCCTCGGCTTGGATGAGCAAAGGATCCGTATCTTAGATACAGATCTTCCTAGATTGGTGATTCCCGTACGTCCTGGTCGAAATTTAGCAGTATTGGTGGAAGTGGCTGCGATGAATTATCGCCTTAAATTATTAGGCTATAATGCTCCCGTCCATTTTTCCCAGAAATTGATGGAATCCATTGAGGAAGAAGAGATCTAGTATTTCATTGAAATTGTGGTATAATCATTAGATGTTTTTTAGAAAAGGCTGATTCTGTGCTTGAAAGCGAGAGAGGATGATTCAATAATGATAGAGGCCATTGACCCCATTGCCTTCTCCATTGGATCCATTGAGGTTCACTGGTATGGGATAATTCTGAGTCTGGCAGCCCTAAGTGGTATTCTCATGGCGATCTGGCAGGGAAAGTACCTCGGCGTGGATTCTAATACACTCCTTGACCTGGCCATTGTGGCCATTCCCCTTGCTGTGGTAGGTGCACGGATCTATTTTGTGATCCTACGCTGGAATGTCTACTATAGCTACTATCCTGAGGATATCCTGAAGGTTTGGAAGGGTGGTCTTGCCATCCACGGTGCCTTAATTGCCTCCGTCATTGTGGGGTGGTTCTTCGCACGCCGTCGGCAGATTCCCTTCTGGCGTCTTGCGGATGTGGCTGCACCTGCCATCCTGTTAGGGCAAGCCATTGGTCGCTGGGGAAACTTTATGAATCAGGAAGCACATGGTGGTCCTGTATCCGCTGAGTTCATCTCCCATTTTCCATCCTTTATTGCCAATCAGATGTATTTCAGTACGGAAGCATATGGCTTAAATTATTATCATCCTACGTTCTTATATGAATCCATCTGGAATCTGATCGGTGTTCTACTCCTCATTGGTCTAACAAGACTCCGTCATCACCAAGGGGAGGTTTTCTTCAGCTATCTGATCTGGTATTCCATCGGTCGTTTCTTTATCGAGGGGCTACGGACAGATAGCCTAGCCTTTAATGGACCCCAATGGTTTGCCGATCTCTTAAATGCGTTGTGGGCACCCCTCGGACTCTTCTTGGATCAGGGCGTTTTGGAGGATGGAAACATTCGAATGGCACAGACCATCAGCCTTGTAATTGTGCTTATTTCCATCATTCTTATGGTTTGGCGCCGGCGTCATTACCGGCAATTTGAGGGAGGAAGTCTACATCAATGATTACCACGATGACATTTCGTAATGGTTTAAAGGCAGGATTACAGACAGCATGGCAATTAGGGAAGATCATTTTTCCTATTACGTTCATCGTCTCTGTCCTGCAATATACACCGGTGATCGGTTGGATCGAGCAGCTGTTTGCACCGGTAATGGGATTGGTCGGCTTAAATGGGGAGGCAGCAATCGTCCTCGCCTTAGGCACATTGGTCAATCTCTATGCAGCAATTGGAGCCATCTTAGGCTTAACCCTATCCATAAAACAAATCTTTATCTTAGCGGTCATGCTAAGCTTCGCTCATAATCTTATTATTGAATCGGTGGTAGCGCGGAAGGTTGGAGTCAGCGCTTGGTTGATGGCGTTGATCCGCTTAGTGCTAGCTTTTCTTATGGCGGCATTGGTCAACCTCGTTTATCAGGGCGGAAGTGAGATCGTCCATCATGGTGGAGTGATTGCTGCCAGCGCCGATCCCACATGGCAAGCCATTCTTTATCTAGCGTTCATGAAGGCTGTCTCCGGGATTCTACGGATGCTCATGATTGTTTTACCAGTCATGTTATTTATTCAAGTATTAAAGGATATTCATGTATTACAAAAATTGGCACGCTTAATGCAGCCTTTTACCAAGCTTTTAGGCGTTCATCCCAATTCTGCTGTTGCATTTTTAGCAGGACTCATCTTTGGCCTGGCCTATGGTGCAGGTGTGATGATTCAAGCAGCTGAGGAAGAAGGGCTATCGAAAAAGGATCTCTATCTCATGTCATTCTTTCTCGTGGCCTGTCATGCCATTGTAGAGGATACCTTGGTCTTTTTACCATTGGGGATCAATGTTCTTCCCCTGCTCTTACTACGGTTTAGCGTAGCGTTGGTGATGACGGTGATTATCTCCCGTGTTTGGAAGCGGATAGAATTGAATCGAATGGCCGTGGCCAAAGGTTAAGAAGGCATTCGTTTATTTTACGAAGGATGGTGGACCCGATGTTACCCAAGCTCGAGACGGTGTTATTTGATTTAGATGGAACACTGGTAGATACCAATGAACTAATCGTTCAATCATTTCTCCGTACTTTTAATGATTATTTTCCTGGTCGCTATACACGGGAAGCAATCCTCCCTTATATGGGAGAGCCATTACATAAACAGATGGCAAGGGTTGCTCCTGATCGTGTGGAGGAGCTAACCAGTACCTATATAAGTTATAATCTCTCTCTCCATGATGAGCTGATTCGCCCCTTTCCTAATGTGGGAGAAGTGATCAAGGAATTGTCTGAAGCAGGGGTCAATATGGGCGTTGTCACCACTAAACGGAGGAAGACAGCAGAGTTGAGTCTCCGTGCTTTTGGATTGGAGCGTTATCTCTCCATTCTCGTGGCGTATGAGGATGTGAAGGAGCATAAGCCAGCACCAGAGCCCATTGCAAAGGGAATCTCATTGGCGGATGCAGACCCTCGAACAACTCTCTATGTAGGGGATTCTCCATATGATATTCAAGCAGCCCATGCTGCTGGAACGAAGGCTGCAGGGGTTGCCTGGAGCCTCCGTGGTTCAGCCTACCTACAGCAGTTCACCCCTGATTTTCTTCTCCATGATATGCGGGATCTCTACGCAATTATTGGCAAGCAAGACCTGAACAGTGGGGTGAAGTGATGAGGAGAACCACTCGATACGGAGTGGAAGGAAGTAACTCCCTCTGGCAGATCTACCGAACCGTGAACTTCTGGAAGGTCTTTCGAAATACCTTTGTGATTCAGCTCAGTCATTATACCCCTTTTCTCTCTTGGAAGAATTGGATGTATCGCCACCTTCTCAAGATGAAGGTGGGAGAGAAGACGGCCTTTGCGTACAAGGTAATGGTGGATATCATGTATCCAGAGTTGATTCAGGTAGGTAAAAATTGCGTAATTGGCTATGGTACCACTATTCTTTGTCATGAGTATCTCATCGAAGAGTATCGCTTAGGTCAGGTAGTCATTGGTGATCATGTAATGATTGGGGCCACCTCCTTAATTTTACCAGGTATCCGTATTGGGGATCATGCCATTGTCGCAGCAGGAAGTGTGGTCACCAAGGATGTACCACCTTATACGATGGTGGCAGGCAATCCAGCGAAGATTATTAAACATTTGGATGGAAAGACTTCGTAGTGATCTGCATGAGATCTATACAGTAAGTAGAGGCTATTCACATTCTCATCAACAAGTGTTCCGAGTGTTTTCGGAACACTTTTCTTTTGGGAAGTAGGAATCCTTTGTGATATACTTGCCTGTAAGAAGCATCGGAATGATTGAATGAGGAATAAGTGAAGGATGATGAACCCATGAGACCTCATAGAAATAAAGTGGTCCCTATGAAACAAGATGCCCAATTCTTTTTACAATTGGGATTAAAATATCGTGAAAAATCTTATTATGATAAAGCAGTCAAATACTTTAAAAAGAGCTTGATCTTGAACCCGAAGGGGAAGGATGCCTACTACTATCTTGCAGAATCCCTAACGGAAGCTGATCGGATGCGCGAGGCCAATCAAGTTCTTAAATTTATGCTGAAAGAGTGGAATCAAGAGGTCAGTGATTGCAACTTTCTGTTGGCGAACAATTATATGCTCATGGAGCAGTGGGAGCTAGCAGAGGAATATGCGTCCCGCTATCTTGCCGAGTCTCCCTTTGGGGAGTATGCAGATGATGCAGAAGATATATTAGACTTTCTCAGCTTTGAACTTGAGATGCCAGTAAAGATCATTCGCAGCAAGGAAGAGCAGCAGCTTTTTCTTCGACATCAAGAAGCACGGGAACTTTTGGAGAATGGAGAGATTGAGGAGGCTGCAAAAAAATTAGAGGAGATCGTCAAGGATCATCCTGATTTTTCTGCTGCGCAGAATAATTTAGCCTTAGCCTATTTCTATTTGGAACGGCTAGATGAAGCACTCTTCACTACGACACTTTTATTGGAGCGAGATCCGGGAAACTTGCATGCACTAGCCAATCTTGCAGTGATCTATACACATAAGCAGGAATTAGAAAAAGCTGTACAAGTGCTAAAGTTACTTCGTAACATCTGGCCGATTCAAGAGGAGCAAATGTTCAAGCTAGCAGCCACATTTGGGATGCTTGGGGACCATGAAGAGGCGTATCGACGCTTTCAAGTACTTATTAATCACCAGGTGTCAGGAGATATTATTGCGCAGCATTTCTTAGCGATTTCTGCCTTTAATACGGGAAGATATAAGCTCGCACGTAAGTATTGGAAACAGTTAGTACAATGGATTCCTGATGAGGATGTACCCTCATTCTATCTTAAGCTTGTGGAAGATCAGCTTGCTGGTCATGTGAACTATGGGATGCTTCCTTATAATTATCAGAAGTTAGATGAATCGTTTTTCGCTCAGATCACAGAACATCATGGCCTTGTGCAACGATTGTGGAATACCCCCTATCTAAGGTCTACCTTAATCTGGGCATTCCGTACGGGAAGTGGAGAGACGAAACAACGCTTACTCCAAGCCTTTATCTACCTACCTGATGAGGAGACGAAGCAAGTGCTTCGCCAGCTCATCGACGATACTACCCAGGAGGATTGGCTTCGGCAGATGGCCATTCTCGTGTTAATTTGTCTTGGTAAAGGTGAAGGGTATACGGTGACTTGGGAAGACCAGGAGATTGAGTTGGATGAGCCAGAGAATTATCCAGACTGGCTTGCGTTCTTATATGATGTGGTCTTCCGACTCCGTTTGGGCATCCAAGGGGACCAAAGTAGCATGGTTTATCAGACAGCGATTGCCCTGTGGGTTCAATATTTGTCCAGCGGTTCACAGCTACCAGCGAAGCGAAATAGTAGAGCATGGGCAGCAGCGGTATTGTATGAAGCTGTTCAGGAAGCGACACCTGCCATTACCCAGCGGGAGATGGCATTCATCTTTGAGGCACCTCTTTCTACCATGCAAACATATCTACGGGAATTGAGGCAAAGTATTTCAGATCATGAAGATTAAATATACCCCAAAGGGTATTTGACAGATCTCATCTCCTCATGATATAAATAAGATAATCATGAATTGTATTGATAAGCGAAGTGACATGATGTATCCCCCATCTGCAGAGGTGGGGGATCAATGTCGACACGCTTTGAATTGGAGGGAAGAGTAAAATGGCAGAGGAAAAGATTTATGATCTTTTAATCGCCGGAGCAGGACCTGCTGGAATGACAGCAGCAGTTTATGCAGCCCGGGCGAATATGAGTGTAGGGATGATTGAGCGTGGTGTACCTGGAGGTCAGATGGCCAATACTGAAGCAATTGAGAATTATCCAGGCTATGAGAGTATCTTAGGCCCCGATCTTTCCAATAAAATGTTTGATCATGCTCGTAAGTTTGGCGCGGAGTATCTTTATGGGATGATCAAAGAGATTCGTGAGGAAGGAAACCTCAAGGTTATAGATTGTGGTGATAAGGTATTCAAGGCGAAGAGCGTGATCATTGCTACTGGCGCAGAGCACCGTATGTTGAATGTACCTGGTGAACAAGAGTTAGCTGGTCGTGGCGTAAGCTATTGTGCAGTCTGTGATGGCGCCTTCTATAAGGGCAAGGAACTGGTGGTCGTAGGTGGTGGTGACTCTGCTGTAGAGGAAGCCATCTTCCTCACCAATTATGCCTCGAAGGTTACAATTATCCACCGCCGTGATGAGCTACGAGCACAAAAGATTATTCAACAGCGAGCCTTCGCCAATGAGAAAATCTCTTTTATCTGGAACCATACAGTGGAAAAGATTCTAGGTGAAGAGAAGGTTGAAGGTGTTCTTATCAAGGATCGGAATACTGGAGAGGAGCAAGTATTTCGTGCAGATGGTATTTTCATCTATGTAGGGATGGATCCTCTTAGTGATGCTGTGCGAAATCTTGGAATCACCAATGAAGCAGGCTATATCCTCACCGATGAAAAGATGCATACTAGCATTCCCGGTATTTTTGCTGCTGGTGATGTTCGCGAGAAGACACTTCGTCAGGTTGTCACTGCAACAGGAGACGGGAGTATCGCAGCTATGGAAGCTCATCATTATGTTGAAGCTCTCGCTGATGGGGAAATAGAGGAGCAAACAACGGAAAAAGTGTTAAATTAAAAATTTTAAGATATTTTTAACATGATTGTAATCCAATTGTTATCTTCGTTGGGTAAGATAGGGGTATCTCTTGTTACCCCCTTAAGACATAAATTGGTACTAGACGTTACACTTGGTGTAACGTCTCTTTCTTTGTTACATTAAGTTTGCTATGCTAAAGCATATAGTGATAGAAAGATGGGGTCAAAATGGATCAGGAAATCTCCATGGTTATCATAACTGGGATGTCAGGTGCAGGAAAAACAGTGGCCATGCAGAGTTTAGAGGATAATGGCTTTTACTGTATTGATAATTTACCACCTGTATTAATCCCGAAGTTTGCAGAGCTAATTGAACAGTCGGGTGGAAAAATCGGTCGTGTCGCGTTGGTTATTGATTTACGTGGACGACAATTTTTTGATCAACTCTTCACTTCATTAAATCAACTCAATCAATTTCAAGGGCTTAATGTGAAGATCGTCTATTTAGATGCAAGTGATCAAACCTTAATTTCTCGGTATAAGCAGACACGCCGTCGCCATCCTCTCGCCCCTGAGGGTTCCCTCCTCGATGGAATTCAGCGGGAGCGCAAGCTATTGGAGGAGTTAAAAGGCCGAGCCAATCTCATTTTAGATACATCACGTATGAAACCGCTTCAATTAAGGGAACGAATGGTTGACTCATTCGTAATAAAAGAAGAAGGTAGGTTCCCTGTCTATATATTATCCTTTGGTTTTAAGTATGGGATGCCCATCGATGCCGATCTGGTATTTGATGTCCGCTTTTTGCCAAATCCCCATTATGTTGATTCATTGCGTCCAAGAACGGGTAAGGATCCCGAGGTAGCAGAGTATGTGATGAAGTGGAAGGATACAGAACAGTTTCTTGAGCAATTGACACAGTTCTTAACCTACTTACTTCCCCAGTATAAAAGGGAAGGAAAAGGACAAATTGTGATTGCCATCGGTTGCACAGGTGGGAAACATCGCTCTGTTACCATTGCGGATTATTTATACCGTTACTATGCTCAAGATTTTAGAACTTCCATTGCACACCGCGACATTGAGAAGGAGTAGTTGAATGACTCCATCATTAAGTATGGGAGAGATCAGGATGGAGATAGAGAAGCAACATGGTCAACCCAATGTAGTTGTTTTAGGTGGAGGTACGGGTCTTCCTGTGGTCTTACGAGGTCTCAAAACCTATCCCCTTAATTTAACAGCAATTGTTACTGTAGCGGACGATGGGGGCAGTTCTGGAAAGCTACGGGAAGAGATGAATATGCTACCCCCTGGCGATATCCGTAATGTATTGGTTGCCCTTGCAGATATGGAGCCTTTGCTAGAGAAGATGATTCAGCATCGCTTTAATAATGGTTCAGGACTGAGTGGTCATACCTTAGGAAATCTAATTATTGCGGCATTGACAGAGATTAGTGGGGATTTTGTCAAGGCGGTTCATGCTTTTAGTCATGTTTTTGCAGTGGCTGGGAATGTTCTACCCGTCTCTGAAGAACGGATTACCCTTGTTGCAGAGATGATGGATGGACGAGTGATCCGTGGAGAATCAAAGATTCCCCATGCAGGTCAACCGATCCGTCGAGTCTATTTAGAGCCAAGACAACCCCATCCATTGCCGGATACGATTCAGGCCATTGAAGAGGCTGATCTGATCGTGATCAGTCCCGGTAGCCTTTATACCAGCACACTTCCTACTTTAATGGTTCCAGGTGTGGTGGATGCCATGGCGGATGCTCGGGCAAAGGTAATCTACGTTTGTAATGTAATGACGCAGCCAGGTGAGACCGATGGCTTTACCGTAAGTCGTCATCTTGAAGTGCTCTATGAGCATTTGCAACGACCATTTGTAGATGCGGTGCTAGTTAATAAGCGGCCGATCCCTGATCCATTACTGCGAAACTATCTTGAAGAAGGAGCACGACCCGTCCCTATTGATCAACAACGTCTTGTGGAATTAGGCGTAGAAATACTATATGGTGACCTGGTTTCAAACCAATTACTCCTACACCATGATCCAGACCAAGTGGGTGCATTTCTATACAACTGGTTAAGGGAAAACATGGAGAAATGGAATGGTGAATAATGTCCTTTGCTGCAAAAACAAAAAAAGAGTTAACCATGATCGAGGTGGATCAGTGCTGTATGCGGGCAGAGCTCTCCGCATTGGCACAGATGAATGGCACTCTTCAGTTAGGAAAACCATTGGTTCTTGAAATTGCAACAGAGAATGCAGCCATCGCTCGTAGGATCTATATTTTGCTGAAGGAGCTATATGGAATCACATCAGAGCTCTTAGTTCGCAAGAAGATGCGATTGAAGAAGAATAATGTATATCTCGTACGTGTGAAGGAGCAAACGCGGCAAATTCTTGAGGAATTAGGTATCTGGAAGGATGGTCCCGTGGTCCATCACCAAATTGATCCCACCGTCATTGAGAAGGATTGCTGTAAGCGCGCTTATCTTCGCGGTGCTTTTTTAGCAGGAGGATCAGTAAATCATCCTGAGTCCACCTCGTATCACTTAGAGATTTTTTCGTCTTATGAGGATCATTGCCACAGTTTAACCAATCTTACCAACTCATTTTTTTTAAATGCGAAGGAAATTGAACGGAAAAAAGGGCATGTTATGTATATGAAAGAAGGCGAAAAAATCGCTGATTTTTTACGTCTGATCGGTGCTTCGCAAGCGGTTTTAAATTTTGAAGATGTACGGATTCTAAAGGATATGCGTAATTCAGTAAACCGCTTGGTCAATTGTGAGACAGCTAATCTTAACAAAACAGTAAGCGCTGCCATTCGTCAGGTTGAATCCATTAAATATATCGATGCGACCATTGGTTTGGAAACATTGCCACCTAAATTATTGGAGGTAGCGAGGGTTCGCTTAGAACACCCCGATTTGAACCTTAATGAACTCGGTGAATTATTACCCAATGGTAAGGTGAGTAAGTCTGGTGTGAATCATCGTCTGCGTAAGATTGAGGAAATTGCGAAAAACTTAATGGAGCATCCGGAGAATCAAGGTTAACTTCATGCTATAATACAGGTAAATAACATGGGAATCTTTGTCATTATGGAGGGGGAAGTTCAATGGTTGAGGAAGAAGTTGTGGTTACTTTAAAGACGGGATTACAGGCGCGTCCAGCAGCACTTTTTGTCCAAGAAGCGAATCGTTTTCGTTCGGAGATTACCATTACAAAAGATGGCCGTCGAGTTAATGCAAAGAGTATTATGGGCGTCATGAGTCTAGCTGTTGCCCGTGGTCAAGCGGTGATCCTCGGTGCTGATGGGGATGATCAGGAAGAGGCCATTGAGGCACTGAAGCAGATGATCAGTGAATAAAGCATAGCCAACCAAAGAGAGAAAGAACGGATACACAAATGGGAGGAGTGTACTGCTTATTGAAATCCAATACATAGATATGAAGGTGGTTAACATGCTCTCATATTGGGAAATTATCACATTCGTCGTCATCAGTATCTTTGTTCTTATGTTGGTGCTTATTAGTGTTGTTCTTGTATTGGAGAATCGAAACCCCACGAAGACCCTAGCCTGGCTCATTGTTATGGTGTTTATTCCAGTGGTGGGGTTTGTTTTTTATATGCTTTTTGGACAGAGTCTGCGAAAGCGTAAGCAGCTGCAACGGAAAGAGGAGCAGGACCGTTCTGATGCAGACTGGCTTTGGCAATACTCATTCCAGCGTGAACATGTGGAGCTGATTAAACGATACCCAGGAAGTAAACGAAGATTGATCAATCTCCTACTTCATAATTGTCGTGCACCCTTTACGGTAAATAATCAGACGCAGTTGTTCTTAGATGGAAATAGGGCTTTTCCTGAGCTGTTTAATGATTTGAAGCGTGCGCAGCATCATATTCATTTGGAGTTTTATATTGTCCGTGATGATAATTTAGGTAAGCAATTAAAGGAAATCTTAATCGATGCAGCGAAAAGGGGCGTAGAGGTTCGATTTCTCTATGATGCATTAGGTAGTAAAAAACTACCTTCTTCCTATATTAATGAGATGAAGTCCCATGGCATTCAAATGATTCCATTCTTACCCTTACGGTACCCATTGCTTAATAGTAAGGTGAACTATCGGAACCATCGCAAGATCGTGGTTGTTGATGGGATCATCGGATATATTGGCGGACTGAATATCGGTGATGAGTATATGGGTAAAGGTCCATTAGGATACTGGCGCGATACGCATATGCGCATTCAAGGTGAAGCGGTGAAATTTTTACAGCGGGTTTTTTGTAGTGATTGGTATTTTGCCTCGCAGGAGTGGATTCTGACCAAGAGTTACTTCCCAACTCTACAGGAAGCAGATTTGCCCCCTACCGCTGTTCATAAGCCAATTCAGGTGATCAGCAGTGGGCCTGATTCGGATCATGAGTCGATTATGCAGGCCTATTTTACCATGCTTGGCTTTGCACAAGAGCATATCTATATCACATCTCCCTACTTTATTCCGGAAGAAAGCTTAATTATGGCGTTAAAAACAGCTGCCCTCAGTGGCGTGGATGTACGGATTATCTTTCCTGCTAATGCAGATCATCCTGTTGTTCATTGGGCCTCCATGTCTTATTTAAAAGAGCTTCATGAGGATGGTGTGAAGATCTATTTCTATGATAAGGGCTTTATCCATGCTAAGGCGCTAACTGTTGATTCCATCATGGGTAGTGTAGGCTCGGCTAATGTAGACTTACGGAGCTTCCAGCTCAACTTTGAAGTGAATGCCATCCTCTATGATGATGATGTTG
Organism: Rubeoparvulum massiliense; assembly: GCF_001049895.1. Lineage (GTDB taxonomy): Bacteria > Bacillota > Bacilli > Rubeoparvulales > Rubeoparvulaceae > Rubeoparvulum > Rubeoparvulum massiliense. The sequence goes on along the minus strand of NZ_CVPE01000005.1, from coordinate 153,623 downwards.
TGAAGGAATTAGAAGTGCAATTCCTCAATGATTTAAAGGAATGTAAGAGCTATGAGGAGTATGTCAATCCCGATCCTTCCCTATGGATTCGAATTCGTGAATCGATTGCTCGGCTCTTTTCACCGCTTTTATAATTTTTTTGAGCGGGGCATAACCTTTCTTCCTTCCCAGTCGTTACCATGGTAGAAAACAGTATGGGAGGAGGAAGAATAATGAAAATGAACTTACTTTGTAGAAATAATAGGACCATGCTTATGCTGATGACCCTGGTATTATTGGTTACAATGCTTCCACTATCAGCGACGGTTCATGCTGAACCAGCACCAGGAAGTAGTACTAACTTGACAGCAGTCTATGTATCGGGTACGGCCACCATGAAGGTGCAGCCTGATGTGGCCTATGTTCAATTTGGTGTAATCACAAGAGAAGCTACAGCAGAGAAGGCCAATGAAGCCAATCGTATCAAAATGGATGCAGTTCGGAAGGCACTTGCTCCATATCAACTAAAGGATGAAGAGATTAAGACGATTCGCTTCTCAACCTATCCAGAGTATAGCTATAAGGATGATGAACGGAAGCTAATTGGCTATCAAGTCCAACATATTTTAGAGATCAAAGTGAGAGATCTTCAGAAAATCGGCGCCATTCTCGATGCAGTTCATGCTGCAGGTGTGAATGAAGTGGATTCCATTTACTTTGATACAGAGAAGGATGCGGAGTACGAACTCCAAGTTCTGTCAGAAGCCATGAAGAACGCTAGGATTAAAGCAGATACCATCGCTAAGGCGTTGAATGGGAAGGTTGTTGGTGTCCAATCAGTCACTTATAATTCTCCTGGTTCTGGTCCCATTTTCACACCCATGTATAAAGAAGAAGCGATGATGGAAATGGCTACTAATACGGTACAAACAGCCATCGCTCCCGGTGAAATGGAGATACGAAGTGATGTTCAGGTGATCTACCAAGTTAAAGTGAATCCATCATAATGGAAGAAAGTATTAGGGAAAGGATGAATACCCATGAAAGCAACGAAAGCTTTTTTACTCGGTATTTTGAGTACGCTGCTTGTCGTATCCATCGTCGGTTTTGCCCACCCATCATTGGAGATTACCTGGCATAAAGTTCAATTGGAGTACAATGGCAAACCATTCAGTGGATCTACAGCTGATCCATTCCTCTATGAAAATCAAGGGAAGCAGGTTCCCCTTGCCTTTCTATATGAAGGAACAACGTATGTACCACTTCGTTTAATCGCTGAGCAATTTAATAAAGAGGTTACCTGGGATGAAGGGAGTCGAACTGTAGCTATCCGCGATCGTCAGGTGGATCCTGCTGATGAAGGTCAGGATCATGTGGTGGATGATGGAAGTCGAGGGGGAGAGAAGGTGGAATTTACTCTCGTCACTGAACCCAGTCAGGAATTACAAACCTGGGTGAAGGGTCGTACTGGTACAGAAGGGCAATATGTGAAGACGGAGAAGGAAAAAACCTATATCCTGCTTACTCGTGGGGAAAAGAACACGGGAGGATATGGTGTGGGAGTGGAAGCGGTTTATCTAAAGGATGGTAAGCTTAATGTAGACTTTGGTTATATCGATCCATCTCCCGATGATATGGTCATCGAGGTCTTCACCTATCCCTATGTGTTAATCCAGGTGGAAGGGGAATGGACGATAGATCAGCTGCAATTCAATCTCACTACTCCGGTCTCAGAGCTGACACCAGGCTCTACACCACCTAGTGCGCCAGCTCCAACACCTACTGAACCAAAGGTTCCTTTGAACCCCAGTCAAGCTAAGTAGTCTCCAAATATGCTTTATTTTCAAGTGAAATCCCGTAGTGCTCTCAGCGCTACGGGATTTCGATTATTGATGGACTTTTGCTTATTTATTCCGTGTTTGTTCTACGTGTTCAATGACTTGGTCAATGAGACCATACTCTTTCGCTTCGTAGGCACTCATGAAGTTATCGCGATCTGTATCACGTTCAACCACTTCTAGAGGCTGGCCCGTTCTTAAAGCATATTCTTTGTTTAACTTTTCGCGAAGGCCAATAATTCGTTTCGCTGCAATGGCAATATCGGATGCTTGACCTTGAGCACCACCAAGAGGCTGATGAATCATTACTTCACTGTTTGGTAGAGCGTAGCGTTTTCCCTTAGCTCCAGCCATTAACAGGAAGGAACCCATGGATGCTGCCATTCCAATACAGATGGTGGAAACATCAGGCTTAATATACTGCATGGTATCAAAGATCGCCATGCCTGCAGTAATGGAGCCACCAGGGCTATTGATATATAGTGAGATATCCTTTTCAGGATCTTCAGCAGCCAAAAAAAGGAGTTGAGCGACGATACTATTGGCTACTTGGTCATCAATTTCCGTGCCTAGGAAGATAATGCGATCTTTCAACAAACGTGAGTAGATATCGTATGCTCGCTCTCCACGGTTGGTCTGTTCAATTACTGTTGGTACTAAATACATCTTGCTTCAACCTCCCATCGCTGTATAACAGTCTTCTCTAATAAATTTTCACCCTTATCATAACTCAAAGGTCAAAAAAGGTCAAACGAATTTTCTGTTCATTTTACTGCATACTATAAGAAACTGTCATATAACAAATTCATAAAACGTTCATACATTATCAAATAATCTGGGTTATTTCATAATGTTACCTTTTATAGATAAATAAAATAGGTTTATAATGAACATGGCTCCATATGGGGGAGTGTAAAAGGAGAGTATCTTAGTTAGATGGAGGGAGGAAACATTCCATGAGTGAAACAATTTACGAAGCTGCAAAGAAAAAGGGCATGTCCCGACGTGACTTCATGAAGTTATGTACTGCAGTGGGAGCCATCATGGGAATCGACTTTGCTACTACAGACAAAGTGGTTCACGCGATGGAAACAAAGGAAAAGTTACCAGTACTTTGGCTTAACTTTCAGGAATGTACAGGCTGTACCGAATCATTTATTCGTGCTGACCATCCAACGGCCGGAGAGATTTTGTTGGATATGATCAGTCTCGAATACCAAGACACGCTAATTGCTCCAGCTGGTCATGCTGCTGAGGCAGCTAAGAAGGCGATGATGGAAAAGTATCATGGCCGCTATATCCTTGCTGTTGAAGGTGCTGTTCCAACAGATCGTGAATTCTGCTGTATCGGTGGAGAATCTGCTCTTGACCAACTGCGCGAAGCTGCAGAAGGTGCAAAAGCAGTGATCGCTTGGGGAAGCTGCGCTGCCTGGGGAGGAATTCAAGCAGCTAAACCAAATCCCACCAATGCCATTCCAATTGATCGTGTAATTAGTAGTAAACCAATTCTTAAGGTACCTGGATGTCCACCAATACCTGATGTAATGGCGGGTGTTCTTGCTCATATTATTACCTTCGATGAACTACCTGAAGTGGATCATCTTGGACGGGTAAAGGCCTTCTATGGTCAACGTATTCATGATAACTGTAACCGTCGTGCATACTTCGATGCTGGTCTCTTCGTTGAGTCCTTCGATGATGAAGGTGCAAAAAAAGGTTACTGCTTATACAAAGTAGGTTGTAAAGGACCTACCACTTACAACTCCTGTGCTAATATGCGCTGGAACGGTGGTACAAGCTATCCGATCCAATCTGGAAATCCATGTATCGGTTGTGCTGAAAAAGATTTCTGGGATAATGACCACTTCTTCGAACGGACCGCTCGTATTCCTGGAACTCAAACCACAGTAAGTCCTGACAAGATTGGTCTCGGCGTTACTGCTGCCGCTCTCGTAGGTGTTGCTGGTCATGCTGCAATTACAGCAGGCTTCAAGAAACATGATGAGAAAAAAGCGGAAGAGCAAGAGAAATAAGGACGTATACTGACGGGATATTATAAAGTTCCATGACGGAGGGAAAAGGGAGGAAATAAGAATGGCAGAACGTATTGTTGTCGATCCCATTACCCGGATTGAGGGTCACTTACGGGTTGAAGCGGATATCGAAAACGGTGAAATTAAAAACGCCTTTACTGCTGGTACCATGGTTCGTGGTATTGAATTGATCGTAAAAGATCGGGATCCTCGTGACGTGTGGGCATTTGTCCAACGGATTTGTGGGGTATGTACGAACTTTCATGCTTTGGCATCACTCCGTGCAGTAGAAGATGCGTTAGATATTAAGATTCCTAAGAATGCAGAATACCTACGTTATATCATGCAAACAACAGGAATGGTTCATGACCACATCGTGCACTTCTACCATCTTCATGCTTTAGACTGGGTTGACGTCGTTAGTGCATTGAAAGCCGATGTGAATGAAACCAGTCGCATTGCACAATCCATCTCCAAATGGCCTAAATCTTCACCAGGCTATTTCAAGGATATTCAAGATAAGATTAAAACAGTGGTTGAAAGTGGCCAGTTGAGTATCTTTACCAATGGCTACTGGGGTCACTCCGCATACAAATTACCACCAGAGGTTAATTTGATGGCGGTTGCTCACTACTTAGAAGCCTTGGATTTCCAAAAAGAACTTGTAAAAATTCATACGATTATCGGTGGTAAGAATCCTCATCCACACTTTGTGGTGGGTGGTATGGCAACACCAATCGATCTTCATAGCGAAAATGCATTAAATGCAGAACGCTTATCCTATATCGATAAGATCATCGACATGGCTGCCGATTTCGTGAACCAAGTCTATGTACCTGACCTAATGGCCATTGCATCCTTCTACAAGGATTGGACCTATGGTGGCGGTATTAACAATTACCTCTCCTATGGTGATTATGGTACGGATAGCTATCATGATGTGGACAGCTACCTCTTCCCACGTGGTGCCATCTTAAATGGCAACTTGAATGAAGTGTTCGATGTCGATCCATATGATCCAGAGCACATCACAGAAGCCATTGATCGTGCATGGTATACCTATAATGGTCAACCTACAGGTAATCTTCACCCCTATGATGGTACAACTGAGTTGAAGTATACAGGTCCAAAAGCACCATATAAGAACTTGGATACCAATGATAAATATTCATGGGTGAAGGCACCTCTTTGGAAAGGCAATATGATGGAAGTAGGTCCATTGGCGCGTATGCTTGTTGGATATGCGAAGAAAGTGGACCCAATCGTAGATGTAATTGATACCAACTTGAAGAAGCATAACCTACCAATGAGCATCCTACATTCTACATTAGGTCGTACAGCTGCTCGTGGGTTAGAGGCTGTTATCATGGCTCAATTGCTTCGCGATTACTACGATCGCTTAATTGCCAATATTAAGGCTGGCGATACTGTTACCTTTGATCGCACCTCCTGGGAACCAAGCTCCTGGCCAAAGAGTGCCAAAGGTGCAGGTCTTGCTGAGGTTCCACGCGGTGGCTTAGGTCACTGGATCATTATCGAAGATGGTAAGGTGAAGAATTATCAAGCAGTTGTACCAACTACTTGGAATGCTGCACCTGAAACCAATGGACAGAAGAGTGCATACGAAGCTTCCTTAATCGGCACACCAATTGCAGATCAGGAACAACCAATCGAAATTCTTCGTACCGTTCACTCCTTCGACCCATGTATGGCATGTGCTGTTCATATGACAGACTTAGAGGATCAAACAACCACCAAAATTACGATAGGGTAGGTGAGAGCTATGTTTAAAGCGGAAGACGTTCTCGGTTCCCAAGAGCATCTTAGCCCCCGTCGTCGTGTAAAGGTGGATAAGCGGACAGGTGCTGTCTATGTATGGGAGCTCCCTGTTCGTGTCTACCACTGGGTAAACGCCATCAGTATCTTTATCCTTGCTTTCACCGGATTCTATATCGGAAATCCATGGTGGCAAGCAGGTAGTGATGAAGCGTACTACTCCATGCTAATGGGCTGGATGCGTTACGTGCATTTCTTTGCAGCATACACCTTTGTAATCTGCTTCCTTGTCCGATCTTATTGGGCGATTAAAGGGAATATCCATTCATTCCCCCATATTCATAAAAAAGAGTACTGGAAGAATTTATTCCAGATGTTGAAGTTCTATCTATTCATCGATCGTAAACATGAACCACACTATGGACATAATGCCTTAGCTTATACCAGCTATATTGTTTTCGTCATCTTAGGTAGTATTATCATGATTTTAAGCGGATTCTTCATGCTTGCTGAACCACAATTAGAGACCTCCATTCTTGGTAGCCTCTTTGGCTGGTTGATGACATGGGGAGGCAGCTTCGTGGTACGTTCCTTGCATCACTGGGTTGCATGGTTATTCCTCATTTTTGCCGTTATCCACATCTATATGGCATTCCGCCAAGACTGGTTGGATAAGGATGGTACCATGTCTTCCATTTTCTCTGGATACAAGGTTCCACAAGAGCACCATGATGATCATGGTAAGAAGCACTAAGAATAAAGTAGGAACGTGATATGATGACCAATCAAAATAATCCAGAAAAGAAGATCACCATCCTCGGGATTGGCAATATTCTTTTCTCCGATGAAGGTATCGGTGTCCACCTCGTCCATCAGCTCATGGAAGAATGGTCTCATCTTGAAGATCGTGTGGAGCTGGTGGATGGGGCCACCGATGGCCTTGTACTCTTAGATATTGTAGAACGCAGTTCCCACCTGATTATTATTGATTCCATTAATGCAGGAAAGAAGCCAGGCACCATCATTGAAGTGGAGCAGGAAGAGATCCCCAAGTATATGGGGGTTAAAATCTCCTTACATCAGCAAAGCTTCATGGAGGTCTTGGCCCTTGCCACGATGCGCGGAGCAATCCCGGAAGAGATGTATATGGTGGGAGTTCAACCACTTTCTTTGGAATGGGAAGTTGGACTTACTCCCGTCGTGGAGGAGAAGCTTCCTCAACTGAAGACATTGATTCAGAACCGGCTTCAACGTTGGGGCGTCAATGTGTAAGAATTGGGGGTACAACAATGGACCGCAGGAATTTTTTCAAAGAGATGAAGCGGGGATTGTTTGAAACCGTATATGAAATCTTCGAACCAGCGCTTGAAGAGAAACTAGAGAAAGTGGATCGTGTTGAAGAGTTGCTCATGGGTCGGCCTATTAAGGTCGGCCCTATTGAGCATTTTCAAAATCAACCGAAAATGGTTTATGCAGGGGGAAAGCCCTACTATATTTATCCTCAAGGGGGTAAACTAAAGGGAGTGAAGGCGATCTGCCAACACTGTAATACCTTGATTCAATGGGCTTCTTTTCGGCAAACCTTTTTCTGTCCACTTTGTCAGCGTGAATATACGCTTGGATCATCTACAGAGAAGGCGGAGGAACGTCAACTCCTTCTCGAGGCGTATCATGTTCAGGAGAAGGATGGTTTCGTATATATTTATATTGAGGAGTGAGCATGGTGCATGAAATGTCTCTCATGGCTGATACTTTAAATATTATCTTAACCAACGCCGAGGAGAAGGGAATTCACCAAGTGGAAAAAGTAGTGCTTCTGGTTGGAGAATTCTCCAATGCCATGCCAGAATCATTGGAGATGGCGTTTGATATCTATCGTCATCAAGGCGTAGAGGGACTCTCTCCTGATGCAGTGCTAGAGATTATCCGTGAAGAGGGCTGGGCAGAGTGTACCGTTTGTCATCATCAGTTTAAACCAGAAATGGGGATCGTTCTCTGTCCGCAATGTGGTCTTCCGAGCGGAAAATTGTTGAAGGGTGAGAAGCTACAGGTTGTATCTTATGAAGGGAGCTGAGTAGGATGAAAATTACATTAGAAAAAGATGTGTTGGAGGATAATAATCTGGCTGCGGTTTATAATCGCAATCAGTTTAAAGAGAATAAAGTGCTGGCCATCAACTTAATGAGCTCTCCTGGTGCAGGGAAGACCACATTGATTGAAGAGACGGTACGAAATCTTGCGAAAGAGTTCCGTATCGCTGTCATTGAAGGGGATTTGGCAACGGAGATGGATGCGGATCGCATTCGGAAGCTGGGAGCACAAGCGATTCAGATCAATACAGGTGGAGGCTGTCACCTTGATGCAAGGATGGTAGCCAATGTGCTAAGCCAATTGCCTCTTGAGGAGATCGATCTACTTTTTATTGAGAATGTGGGTAATCTAGTCTGTCCATCAGGCTATGACCTTGGTCAGGAACATAAGGTGGTTGTGCTCTCAGTTCCCGAAGGGAATGACAAGATTCCTAAGTATCCTGTGATGTTCCGACGAACTGAGCTGGTATTATTGAATAAGATCGACTTGCTTCCATATCTCGATTTTGATGTAGAACGAGCCCATTACGATTTGAAAAATCTACAACCTAATTCCAAAATCTTCGAGATCTCAGCTAGGTCTGGGGAAGGAATGGAGCTGTGGTATCAATGGATTCGCGACAAATGGAACAATTATACCAATGGAGAATCCAAGTAAAGGGTCGGGTGCAGGGGGTGGGATTCCGCCCCTTTGTTTTTCAACTAGCAGAGCGTCTGGCCATTCATGGTGAGGTAAGCAATGGGATGCAAGGGGTGAAGATTCTAGCCATCGGTACCCTCCGACAGCTAGAGACATTTGAGACAGCCATTCGTCAGGAGCCACCTCGTCTCGCGAGAATTTACCAGCTACTTCGTCTTGATGAACAGACAATATCCATGGAAGAAGCAGCAAGGTATCCGGATTTCACCATTGTAAAAAGCGATGATACAGGAACTCCAGATATTTTTATTCCAGTGGATACTGCGGTCTGTGATGATTGTTTACGTGAGATGAATGATCCCCATGATCGACGCTATCATTATCCTTTTATTAATTGCACGCAATGTGGGCCACGCTATACAATCATTCATGATTTACCCTATGATCGTCCTTTAACATCGATGGTGGATTTTCCGATGTGTTCAGCATGTGAAGGGGAGTATATGGATCCTCATAATCGCCGTCATCATGCTCAGCCCATTGCATGTGAGGCATGTGGGCCAACCCTAGAATTTTATTGGGTGGATCACAAGCATCAAGGATGGGTGAAAGCGGAGAAGGAAGATCCTCTTTCACTGACCAAGCGCTTGCTTAAGGAAGGGAAGATCCTAGCGATCAAAGGACTGGGTGGCTATCATCTGGCTTGTGATGCTTTTTCCGAGGAGACCATTCGACTACTCCGAGAGGGTAAGCATCGTCTGCATAAACCCTTCGCTGTGATGATGAAGGATATGGAGACGGTTCGTCGCTATTGTGAAGTGACACCTGCTGAGGAAAAGGTACTACGAGGTATTGAAGCACCGATTACCATTCTTACGATTAAGGAAGAGGCTAAGGAGCTCTTTCCCCCTTCTCTAGCGCCGTATATGAACAGTTTAGGGGTGATGCTACCGTACACGCCCCTTCATCATCTGCTATTTGATGATGAGTTGACGGTCTTGGTGATGACCAGTGGTAATGAGAGTGGATTGCCGATATCCAGCACATTTACCGAAGCAATGGAAGCCTTGATACCTCTTGTGGATGGTATCTTGACTCATGATCGGGAAATATTACAGAAGATCGATGATTCGGTGGTGCGCTTAGTCGATGAACAATTGGTCATGATTCGTCGTTCACGGGGCTATGCACCAGATCCTATCTTTGTCCCAGGGAATGCTGATGGGATCATTGCCTATGGTGGCAATCAGAAGAATGTATTTGCCATTGGTAAAGGGGAGATGGCCTTCCTAGGTGGTCATATTGGAGACATTGATTCTCAGGAGATGCTGTTACACTTTATTCATAGCAAGGAACGCTTGCAACGCTTGATGGGCGTAACCCCTCAATTACTCGTCGCTGATCTGCATCCAGAGTATGCCACGACACGACAAGCGTTGAAGGATGCAGAATTGTTTCACCTCCCGCTTATTCAGGTGCAACATCATCATGCCCATATGGTAAGTATCATGGCAGAGCATCAGCTCAATGCTCCTGCCCTTGCACTGGTCTTAGATGGTACCGGTTGGGGGGATGATGGAACGATCTGGGGGATGGAGGTTCTATACGGCGATGCGAGGGATTCTCGACGGATGGGACATTTAGCTGCCACACCCTTGCCAGGTGGGGAGAAGGCGATTCGTGAGCCATGGCGCAATGCAGTAGGCATGGTGCTACAGCTGCTTGGACATGAAGGCCTGCAACGACTAGAACAATTACCAGCCATGGAGCCCTATCTTCAACAGATTCCCATTTTACAGCATATGGTGGAACGGAGAATCAACACGCCCATGGCAGGTACCTGTGGACGACTCTTCGACGCTGTAAGTGCATTGCTTGGACTCTGTACGAAAGCGGAGTATGAGGGAGAGGCAGCGGTTCAATTATCAGAGCTTGTTAAAGAGGATGGGATTGGAGAACCGTACCCTTTTATCTTGGAAGCAGATCCTCACAATCCTGGTGTGATTCAGATCAATCATGGAGCGCTCCTTCACGAGCTTCTACGAGACATAGAAAAAGGGATAGATTCAGCAAGTGTCGCATTGAACTTCCATGAGACGGTGGTACAGATGGGCTTGGCTTTATTAGAACACGGAAGAAAGCAATTGAGTGAGAAGGAAGCATCTGCTGTCCTCTTTAGTGGAGGGAGTATGGTGAACCCCTATCTACGCAGACGTTTTCTACACTGCAGTGAGGAACGAGGTTGGCAGGTCTATATGCCAGAACAGGTTCCTGCCAATGATGGAGGCCTTGCACTGGGACAACTGCTCATAGCAGCTGCACAGCGGGCAAGGGAGAGTAAATTGAAACGATGAAGGGGGAGATCAACCATGTGTATAGCTGCACCTGGTAAAGTGATTGAGAAAAAGGAATTCGTAGCCACTGTCGATGTGTTGGGGAATAAAATGACCGTGGGAATCATGATGGTTCCAGATGTAGAAGTGGGAGATTACGTGGTGATTCATGCAGGACAGGCCATGTCCATTCTCGATAAAGAAGAGGCAGAGACCAACCTGACTGAATGGAGGAATCTACTCAAATGAGACCGATGATTCATGAGCTGCTTGATGATGAACTGAGCCAGCAACTAATGGAGAAGGTAAAAGCAGAGGCACGCCGCTTCACAGCCAAGCATGGTCGCAGGCCAGCGATTATGGAGGTGTGTGGCTCCCACACCAATTCCTTGGCTGAGGCTGGTATCCGCCAGGGGTTGCGTGAAGATGTTCGTTTGATTGCTGGACCTGGTTGCCCCGTTTGTGTTACCGATCAACGGGATATTGATGCCATGATTCAATTAGGGCAAGAGGATGTGATCCTCTGTACATTTGGGGATATGATTCGTGTACCAGGCAGTCGTGGCTCCCTTCTAGATGCCAAGACAGCAGGCCATGATATTCGAGTTATCTATAATCCTGTGGATGCCATTACCATTGCTAAAGAGAATCCAGATCGTGAAGTGGTTCTCCTTGGCATCGGCTTTGAGACCACAGTACCGGCCTTTTCTGTAGCCATGGAGGTGGCTGAGCGAGAGGGTGTCAAGAACTTCAGTATCTGGGCTACCTATAAGCTGGTCATTCCAATTCTAAAGTGGTTATTGGCACAAGAGGATGTACAGGTGGATGGCTTTATTCTACCAGGCCATGCCTCCATCGTTTTAGGCTTAAACCGTTATCGTTTCCTAGCAGAGGAGTATCATGTTCCTGGCGTGATCACTGGCTTTGATGCAGTGGAGATGCTTGGTGGAATCCATCGCTTAATTCAGCTGCTAGCCGATGGAGAGCCAGCAGTAGAGAATGCCTATCGGATGGTAGTACGGGATGAAGGGAACACCACAGCCTATGCGCTGATCGAAAAATACTTTGAGCCTGCCGATGAAGCATGGCGGGGAATGGGCGTTGTTCCAGGTAGTGGCTTACGAATTCGTCCTGAATATGTGCAATATGATGCAAGGACTAAGTTTGCCCATATGGAGGTGCCAAAAACACGGAAAACAGCATGCCGCTGTGGGGAGATTCTGAAGGGGACCATTGAGCCACCAGAATGTCCACTCTTTGCGAAGGCTTGTACGCCATTACGACCCATAGGGCCATGTATGGTTTCATCAGAAGGAACCTGCCAAACCCATTATAAATATATGCGGGAGGTGGAGTAAATGGAGGTCATTAGTATGGCCCATGGCGATGGTGGGGAACAAGCCCATCGCCTCATCGACGAGATTTTTGTTCAGGCTTTTGGTCATGCGAAGGAGGCAACATTTGACGCTGCCCAAGTACCTGTTTCAGCAGAGATTGCCATTACAACCGATAGCTTTGTGATTCAGCCACTCTTTTTCCCCGGTGGTAATATTGGGAAGCTAGCAGTAGCTGGAACCGTGAATGACTTAGCTGTTTCCGGGGCAATTCCTCAATATTTAACCGCTGCTTTTATCCTTGAGGAAGGCTTCCCCATCGCTGATTTAAAGAAGATCGTGCAAGGCATGGCTGAGGAAGCGCACCATGCTGGGGTACGGATTGTGGCTGGGGATACCAAGGTGGTCGCTCGCGGGCAAGCCGATGGCTGCTTTATTAATACGACGGGTATCGGGATCTATCCTCAAGGGAACCCGCTGACATTGGCGGAGATGACAGCGGGGGATAAGGTGATTATCAGTGGTACCTTGGGAGATCATGGTGTGGCCATTCTCTCTGCTCGTGGCGATCTTGGTTTTACCAGTGAAGTGGTAAGCGATTGCGCTACGCTCAACGGTATGTTAAGTCAGGTCCTCGAGGAAGCGCCAGGCGCTGTTCGAATTATGCGCGATCCGACGCGGGGTGGTCTCGCCACAACCCTCGTAGAGATTGCTGAGGATCATGGTGCCACCATTACCATTGAGGAGCGGAAGATCCCTGTCCATCCTGCTGTAGCGGGAGCCTGTGACCTTCTAGGCTATGATCCACTCTATTTAGCCAATGAAGGCAAGGTTCTCCTCGTTGTGAAAGCAGAACAAGTTGAGCAGGTTATGGAAGTCTTAAAGCAGCATCCAGAAGGTAAAAATGCAACGCTGATTGGGGAAGTGAATGAGACTGGTGTGGAGAATGGTCGTCTTTTACTCCGTACACCGCTAGGAAGTACTCGACGGCTTGAACGGTTATTGGGTATGCACTTACCACGGATCTGCTAATCATTGTCTAGATAAGCTAGATAATAGAGCCTTGTTGGTCATTATTCCAACAGGGCTCTTGATTGTTTACTGTAGAAGTGACTCGTTTGAACCGATAATAATCAAGAGTAGAACAATGAAGGGGAGCACTGGGGGGAGTACAGGTGAGAATCAATCAGTCAGCGATGTTGCCAGCAGCAGTCCAAGGAGCTACATCGCTTTCCACGGCTACCTGGTTCCGTCCAGGAGCACAGGTGCAAGGGGTGATTCGTCAGCTCTATTCGCAGAATGAGGCTGAGCTAGAGATTCAGGGGCAAAGCTATCGTGTTCAGGTACAGGGAGAATTGCCTCGGCAAGGTCGCATTACAATCCAGATTGAAGGCGCCAATGATCAGGGCGTCATTCTTGCACGTATGATCCCTCATGGAAAAAGTAGTGCTACATCACCTGTGGATACATATCTTGCGAAACTGGGGATTACCCAGCCATCGAATGAACTACGACAAGTGGTTGCCATTTATGGAGAGCAGGGAGGCTTTCCTCGTTCAGAGGAGGTCCAACTCATCCAGCAAATTCTCCATGAGGATGGTGAGCTGACCAGCAAAATGGAGACCCTGCAGGTGATGGCACAAAAACAGCTTCCCATCACGCGTCAAGCTTACGAAGCGGTGGATCAAGTGCTACATGGCGAAGAACTAGGTTCACTCCTTCATGAGGTTGAAGAGCGCTTGCAGATGGAGCTACCTCGAGAAGCCCTTACACCGGAAATGCTACAGAAAATCGGAGAAGCCATCGCCAGCTTTCCACAGGAGAGTCTTACTCCCCAACAGCTGCTCCAATTAATTCAACAGCTGAAGCAGTATGGTGCTCATCAATTATTGGATCAGGAGACCTGGTCCCTTCTCCATACCCTGATGATGAATCAGGCCTATGTTCATGCAAGTGAATCACTAACCCTTGCACTTCAAGAGTTAGATACATTGATTCAGACCTCACAGGTGAATCACATAGAACGGGGGCAGGTGGATCCCCTACTCCTGCGGTTACTAGGCAAGGTAGAAGGAGAACTACAGAGTGTAACACAATCTGCTAATCAGGTTGTATCTGAAGAACAAGTTCTCCAACTATTACCGACGCTTGGGCAGTGGGAGGAGCGTTTGGCTAGCTGGCAAGAAGGAAGGGGTGTACCCGATCTTCAGGACTGGAAGGGGGATCTGAAGCAACTCCAATCCCTGCTAGGACGTGAAGGAGAGGGAAAGCAAGGGCTTCAAACTCTTCAAGAGGCCTTAAATCGAGCCATTCTCTTCCAACTGATGGGGAAGGAAGAGCAAGCACCAGCCATCCTCCAAGAAGCATTTCAGCGACTGCGAACCGAGTTAACCACGTTACCGACTGGGATGGCACCCTCCCAACAAGCTGAACCTGAATTGCTAATCACGGGATTGAAGGAACGGATGCAATCCCTTCACTTTGCTTTTCGCCAGTTTCAGTTACAACTGCAGCATCAGGTGAAGCAGATGACCATGTTGCTTCAATCAGGTAATCAGAGTAAGGAAGGCTTACTCTCCATGATCGATGCAACGATTCGTCAATTGGATCGCCAGTTGCTTAGTCATGAATTTGCTACCTTTTCCACGATGGAACTAGAGAAGCAGTTGATGAAAATATCTAGTCAGCTCTCATCACTTCGTCATGAGGTGATTGGTGGTAAGACAGAGCAGGGGCTCGCGCAACTACAACGAATTGCCCAGCAGGTAAGTCGGATAAACTGGCAGCCACCTCAGCTTCAGGCGGAGCGTTTTATCCAGGAGCAGCAGGCACAGACCAAGCAGCTGCTCGGTAGTAATGAGCAGCTTCGCCAAGCCCTTGTTCAGCTGCAAGAACAGCAGACGCAGCTTCTAGGAGCACGGGATATCCATCAGATCGTCCGCAATCTAGGATTGCAACAAGAGGTGGAATTAGCCCGTCATCTTCAACAGGGGAGTGCTCGTGAACCGTTACCTGACACATTGAAGGGGACACTCCTTACGCTGCTTCAGCAGAGTGAGCAAGGATCACAGCGGATGCTAGATAAGCTATCACTCCATTTATTAGGACAGCAACTTTTAAATAAGGCAGATCCTTCTGCATTTCAACAAACCTATCAGCTCCAGCTTCCTATCTGGGAACAGGAGCGTTGGGACACTTTAAAATTACATCTGCGCTCTCATCGGGGCAAGGGTAGCGTAGATTGGGAGAATTGTTCCATCTATTTTCTCTTGGATCAGCCCAAATTTGGCCCGACAGGAATCCAACTGCAAGTGGTAAACCGTCAACTTACCCTAACGGTACAAACAGATCATCCCGATGCACCAACACGGATTGAGGAAGAATTTACTACCTTTCAAGAGCATTTAGCAGAGATCGGTTATCAGGTGGGTTCCATCGCCTTTGAAAAATTCCCTTTACAAGAAGGTCCTCAGTCTCATGAAGGGGAAGGGACGAGATGGTCAGAACAACAATCCGTTGAGCTTCGTACGAAGCTGCAGTCGAAAGAGTCATCGACTCCGGGCTACATTGGTAATAGTGAGGTGGATATTAAAATATGAGTCAAGCAGCTGATCAACATGCATCTCTTCCACGTTCACAAAAGAAGGCAGCAGTCATCAAGTATGATCCAGAGCGGGATCGGGCACCACGAGTTGTTGCCCATGGTCGGGGCTTGGTGGCAGAACGATTGATTGAAGAGGCAGCGAAAGCAGAGCTCCCCATGACTCAGGATCCATTATTGGTGGAAGCATTGCTCCATATTGATTTAGGATCTGAAGTGCCTCCTCAACTCTATCAAGTCATTGCTGAAGTTTTATTACTTTTACAGCGAGCACAGCGGGAGGAAGAAGTAAAACAGCTTTTATCAGAGATGAACACTTTTACTGAGCCTAGTCGTTGAAAGAACCATAAGAAGGATGGGTGAATCAATCCATGACGGAGAACCTTCAGGAATTAGGAGATTGGGTCAATCGACCTGAGGAATTAACCCGTTTACTATATAAGGGCTTGTTACTGACAATCGCTGATGCTCAACAAGCGATTCTTGCAAAGCAGTATGGTGAAGCTAATCATCTTTGTCAGAAGGCTTATGAGATCGTGGCTCGGCTAGATGGGGGACTTAATTATGATGCAGGTCCTCTCGCGGACCGACTTCATCAGCTTTACAGCTATAGTGCAGAGCAGATTTTACAGGCGGATCTTCAGAAAAGGCGAGAGCCCCTTGAATTAGTAGAGACGATTATTACGCAATTGGATGAGGCTTGGGAGCTGGTTGTGAAGCAAAAACAGACGAGCCATGAGAGAAATGATCGAGGCAGGCAACAAGCTATAAACCCATATATTGAACAAGAAAATTTGCAGGAACAATTACTGCGAATCACTGAGGTAGAGCATGTAAAGCAAAAAGAGAATCTAAATACGAAGAAGCGTGAACCTGGGGGAGGAGATCGAGATGAAGATTAATAATAATATCTATGCATTGGAAGCCTACCGTCAAATGTTGCGGAACCAGACCTTGACAGAGAGTCATTTAGAGAAGCTCTCGTCTGGACTACGCATTAATCGTTCGTCCGATGATGCAGCAGGTCTTTCCATCTCAGAGAAAATGCGCAGCCAAATTCGCGGTCTGGGGCAGGCTGAACGAAATGCTTTAGATGGCATCTCGCTCATTCAGACGGCAGAGGGAGCCTTGCAAGAGGTACATGCCATGCTACAGCGGATCCGTGAGCTCTCAGTGCAAGCAGCCAATGAGACCAATGCACCAGAAGATCGTCAGGAGATTCAGAAGGAAGTGAATCAGCTACGAGCTGAGATGGAGCGGATCGGAGATAATACGGAGTTTAACACGAAGACGCTCTTGGATGGTCAGTTTTCTACTCAATTTCAAATTGGCGCTAATGAGGGGCAGATATTAAAGGTGAAGATTCCAGATACCCGTCCCACAGCACTTCAGATCGATACCATTGATCTCACCACATCGAAAGGGGCCAATGAAGCCATCGGTAAAGTAGAGCAGGCTATTGAAACCATCGCTTCCATTCGCTCTTCATTGGGGGCTTACCAGAATCGTCTTGAGCATACGGTTCAGAGCTTAAGCAGTACCACGCTCAATCTCACCGCAGCAGAGTCCCGTGTACGCGATGCAGATATGGCATTGGAAATGACCTACTTCACCAAGCAATCCATCTTGAACCAATCAGCAACTGCCATGCTAGCCCAAGCGAATCAGATGCCGCAGGGTGTTTTACAGCTCTTGCAATAAAAGCTAGGGGACAGCCCCCATTAAACATATTAAACACAAAAAAAGTCACCAAATGGTGACTTTTTTTGAATGGAATGAATGGAGTATGACCCCAGTATGTACAATATGTAGTATGGTGCACCCGAAGGGATTCGAACCCCCGCAAGACGCGGCTCCGGAGGCCGCCGCTCTATCCAGCTGAGCTACGGGTGCATCTTTCGATGTGACAAAGATTATTATAGGAGAAAGTATAGGGAAAAGCAAGAGGTTGTTTTTGGGTTCGCCTCTTTCTTTGTTCCCTTCATGGAATGCTTTTGAGTATAATGGAGTAGAGAAGTATGGGAAATGCAGGTGATGATTGATGGAGATGGGCTTTGGCCTCTACCAAGAACAGAAGATGCAGCTAACGATGACCCCCCAATTGCGCCAGGCCATCATGTTACTTCAATATTCTGCCCTTGATTTACGAAGCTATATCGAGGAGCAGGTTCGAGAAAATCCCTTATTAGAGCTGGAGGGAACTGGGGAAAAAACAGAAAGTATTCAACAACTAAAAGAGTTAGAAATGATGAATCGACAACTGGACTGGCAGGAGGAACGAACGTGGCAGGGAAGTGGAGAGCATAACAGTGATGACCTCTTCAATCCCATTCAACTCGCCTCTGCGAAACAAGGCAGTCTTGCAGATATTCTGTGTGAGCAGTTGGTTGATTATCGTCTAAGTGCTCGTTTAGCTAGCGCATGTCGATATATTATCTATAACCTAGATTCCAATGGCTATCTTAATTGTTCTTTAGTAGAGCTCACTGAGGGTCAAACTAAATATACCTTCAAGGAATTAGAACAAGCACTCCGCATCATCCAAAGGATGGAGCCTGCTGGAGTAGGTGCCCGTACCCTCCAAGAATCATTGGTCCTTCAGTTAGAGCGGCTCGGATTGGCGGATCCCTTAACCATTCAAGTAATTCAAGATCATTTACAAGATCTGGCGGATCATCGCTTTGTCCAATTGGCAACAATATTGGATGTGAGCGTTCAGGAAATACAACAGATTGCTGACTTGGTAAAGCGGCTGGAGCCTCGACCTGGAGCAACCTTTTCCCAGGATGAAGTACGCTTCATCGTACCTGATGTGATTATGAAGCTCAATGAAATAGGTGAAGTGGAGGTCGTACCCTACGATGATCAACTTCCAAGATTGAGCATCTCACCTACGTATCGGAACTTATTAAAGAAGGAAGAAGATCAAGAAGTGACCCAGTACCTCAAGGGTAACTTGGATAAAGCCATCTGGCTTCTCCGTAGTATTCAACAGCGGCGTCAGACGATCTTACGAGTGGCTACCGCCATTGCTGAGCATCAAAGTGATTTTTTAAAGTTGGGTAAAGCAGCTTTAAAGCCTCTTACGTTACGGGAGATTGCGGAAGAGATTGAGATGCACGAGTCTACAGTCAGCAGGACGACACAGCAGAAATATGCCCAGACTCCTCATGGCATTATGGAATTAAAGGCGTTCTTCCTATCTGGCGTGCGTAATGCAGAGGGAGAAGGAGTATCATCTAGTCAGGTGAAGGCAGAGATGAAGGCACTAATCGCAGACGAAAACCCTGGGAAACCGCGATCTGACCAGAAATTAGCTGAGCTCTTAAAGCAAAAAGGCTTCCAAATCTCGCGACGGACCGTCGCCAAGTATCGTGATGAGTTAGGAATTCTTCCTTCATCAAAGCGAAAACGTTATGAGGGTTAAGGAACAAGGGATGAGAAGTTTGTCCAAGAGAAATGTTGCTAATTGTTTCAAGAAACACGTACAATAAAGGCAAGGAAAATTATAGGACGAATACGTCCTATTTCTCATGCAAGGAGGTAGAAGAATGTTTAAGAAGATGACCATTCGTGATGTAGATGTAGCAGGTAAGCGCATTTTTTGCCGTGTCGATTTTAACGTACCATTGCAAGCAGGTGAGGTCACCGATGATACACGGATTCGTGCTGCAATACCTACGATTCAATATCTATTAGACCATGGTGCCAAATTGATTTTGGCCAGCCACTTAGGAAGACCAAAGGGAGTCGTTGTTGAGGAATTACGTTTAAATCCGGTAGTTGAGCGCTTAGAGGAGTTGCTCGGGAAACCAGTGAAGAAAGTGAATCAAGTGATTGGCGCAGAGGTTGAGAAGGCAGTCGCTCAATTACAAGCAGGTGAGGTGCTACTTCTAGAAAATGTTCGCTTTGAAGCAGGAGAAGAGAAGAATGATCCTGCTTTAGCGAGCGCCTTTGCAGCACTGGCAGAGATCTATGTCAATGATGCCTTTGGCACAGCGCACCGTGCTCATGCATCTACCGAAGGGATCGCTCATCATATTCCTGCAGTAGCTGGCTTTTTAATGGAAAAAGAGCTTAAATTTCTTGGTGAGGCCTTAGCTGACCCAGCACGTCCCTTTACAGCCATCATTGGTGGCGCAAAGGTAAAGGATAAAATCGGCGTCATTGAAAGCCTGTTGGATAAGGTAGACACCTTAATCATTGGTGGTGGATTAGCCAATACCTTTATCCGTGCACTTGGACATGAGACAGGGAAATCCCTTGTTGATGATGAGAAGATTGAGTTGGCAAAATCCTTCATTGAAAAAGCTGAGGAGAAGGGTGTCCAATTACTGCTTCCCCAAGATGTGATTATCGCCGATGAATTGAAGCCAGGGGCACAAAAAATGGAGGTACCTATCTATGCCATTATGCATGGCTGGATCGCTGTAGATATGGGACCTAAAACCATCGCAGCTTATCGTGAAGCCATTCTTCAATCGAAGACTGTGGTCTGGAATGGGCCGATGGGTGTCTTTGAAATCCCTGATTTTGCCCAAGGGACTCTAGCGGTGGCGCAAGCATGCGCAGAGACTGACGGGCTTACGATCATCGGTGGCGGTGATTCAGCAGCTGCCGTGGAACAATCGGGACTCGCTGATCAGATGACACATATCTCTACAGGCGGCGGAGCTTCATTAGAGTTCCTAGAAGGCAAGGAACTACCAGGTGTGAAGGCTCTACAAGATCAACAATAATGAGGTGATCATGTTGCGCAAGCCATTGCTCGCAGGCAACTGGAAAATGTATAAAACTAATAAGGAAGCAGTCCAATTTGCGAGCCAAATTGCAGAGACGCTTCCTGTTACGAGCTCTGTTGATCTAGCAATCTGTGCTCCATTTACTGCTTTACCCATCTTAGGTGAGCCTTTTCACAGGATTGGGATCAGTCTGGGAGCACAAAATATGTATGATCAAGAAGAGGGTGCCTATACCGGGGAGATCAGCCCTTTAATGCTAAAGGATCTCGGCGTCACTTATGTAATCCTCGGACACTCAGAACGTCGAGGCTACTTTGCTGAAACAGATGAGCTGGTGAATCGCAAGGTACATACTGCACTGCACCATCAACTTCGCCCTATTGTCTGTATCGGGGAGAGCGAAACCTTATATAATCAGCACGAGACGAAGCCATTTGTTCAGCACCAAGTAGAAGTAGCCCTTGCTAGCGTTAAACAAGAGCAGCTTGCTTCCATCACCTTTGCCTATGAACCAATCTGGGCT
The DNA here is from genome assembly GCF_001049895.1 of Rubeoparvulum massiliense. Taxonomy (GTDB): domain Bacteria; phylum Bacillota; class Bacilli; order Rubeoparvulales; family Rubeoparvulaceae; genus Rubeoparvulum; species Rubeoparvulum massiliense. The sequence continues at coordinate 132,734 of NZ_CVPE01000005.1, read as the reverse complement.
ATCGGCACGGGAAAATCATGTAACCCACAGGAGGCCAATGAAGTGATCGGCTTCATCCGTCAAGTGGTGGCAGAACTCTATGATGAAGGAAGTGCTGAGGAGATCCGTATCCTCTATGGTGGAAGCGTCAAACCTAACAATATTGCCCAGTATATGGCTCAGCCTCAGATCGATGGTGCTTTGGTAGGCGGAGCCAGTCTTGACCCTGCTTCATTCCTTGCACTGGTAGAGGCTACAGGTGCTGGGAAGGGAGGAGAAATGTAAGTGAAACATCGTCCTGTTGCATTGATTGTCATGGATGGCTTCGGGTATCGAGAAATGAAAGAGGGGAATGCCATCCTACATGCCAATACACCTAATCTTGATCAGTATTGGAACCAATACCCCCATGGATTATTGGGGGCTAGTGGAATGAGTGTGGGTCTTCCTGAAGGACAGATGGGAAATTCAGAGGTGGGCCATCTAAATTTGGGAGCCGGTCGCATTGTATATCAGGAGTTTACGCGAATTTCCAAATCCATTGCCGATGGAGACTTTTTTCGCAATGAGGTTCTCCTCAAGGCGATTCAGCATGTAAAGAAACATCGTTCTCGCCTGCATCTATATGGTTTACTCTCTGATGGAGGGGTACATAGTCATCAAGAACATCTTTACGCCTTGCTTCAGTTATGCAAGCAGGAAGGAATCAATGAGATCTATGTCCATGCCTTCTTAGATGGCCGAGATGTTGCACCGGACAGTGCGAAAGGCTATATCAAGGAGCTAGAAGCAAAAATGGTCCAGTTGGGTGTAGGTCAAATGGCCACTATTCATGGTCGTTACTATGCCATGGATCGTGATCACCGTTGGGAACGGGTGGAGAAATCCTATCGAGCATTGGTGGATGGTGAGGGAGTAAAAGCCCATGACCCCGTTGCAGCAGTGGATCAATCGTATGCTAAGGGAATTTATGATGAATTTGTCCTACCCACAGTACTCGTTGACGAAAATGAAAAGCCTAAGGCAACGATCCAAGATCATGACGCGATCATCGCCTTCAATTTCCGTCCGGATCGGATGATTCAATTATCCTTAGCCTTTACACAAGCAGAGTTTTCAGGCTTTGAACGAGGACCCAAGGCGCCTCGTGATCTCTTCTATGCTACGTTTACCAAGTATAGTGAGACCATCGATGCCATGATTGCTTATCCACCCATTGGCTTACATCACACCTTTGGTGAGATCATCTCTTCCCATGGTTTACGGCAACTTCGGATCGCTGAGACCGAGAAGTATCCTCATGTTACCTTCTTCTTTAATGGCGGTCAGGAACAACCATTCCCTGGAGAAAAACGTGTTCTCATCGATTCACCGAAGGTTGCCACCTATGACTTAAAGCCAGAGATGAGTGCTTATGAGGTAACTGATGCAGTGATTCACGAGATTGAAACCGCCACACCCGATGTGATCATCTTGAACTTTGCCAACTGTGATATGGTTGGGCACACAGGTCAGATGGAAGCGACAATTAAGGCTGTGGAAACAGTAGATCACTGTCTTGGCCGCGTGGTGGAAGCATTACAGAAGGCTGGTGGCATCGCTTTGATCACAGCGGATCATGGCAATGCCGATTACATGGTTGATGAGGCAGGGCAGACGGTAACCTCACACAGCACCTCACCGGTTCCATTGATTGTAACCGATCAGCGTTATCAGTTACGAGAAGGCGGAGTGCTAGCTGATCTTGCGCCAACCATGCTCTGGTTATTAGAATTGGAGCAACCGGAAGAGATGACGGGAAGTCCCATTATCGTTGGCGAAGCGAGATAACTTCATAAGCTATTCACAGCGATGGAATTTGAACTTCCATGGTATGCAGTAAAGGATTAAGATTATCATAGGATTGAATTTAGAAAAAAAAGATGCACTCAAGCTTTACAATTAGATTATGGTGAATTCACAGGAGGTAATAATTATGACGATGATCGTAGATCTATATGCTCGGGAAGTGCTAGACTCACGGGGCAATCCTACCGTGGAAGTGGAGGTCATCCTTGAGTCTGGAGCAGTAGGACGTGCCATTGTTCCATCTGGTGCCTCTACAGGTGCTCATGAGGCTGTAGAATTACGTGATGGTGATAAGAGTCGCTTCGGTGGGAAGGGTGTCCTTCAAGCCGTTGAGAACGTTAATGAGGTGATTGCACCAGAGCTCGTAGGCTGGGATGCCCTCGATCAAATCGCGATTGACCAGTATTTAATAGACCTGGATGGCACACCAAACAAAGGGAAATTAGGTGCCAATGCAATCTTAGCTGTCTCCATTGCAGTAGCTCGTGCAGCTAGCGATGCATTAGGTCTACCACTCTATCAATATCTTGGCGGCGTAAATGGAAAAACATTGCCTGTTCCCATGATGAACATCTTAAATGGTGGGAAGCATGCGGATAACAATGTGGATATCCAAGAGTTTATGGTAATGCCTGTTGGTGCAGAAGACTTCCCGCATGCCTTACGGATGGGAACAGAGGTTTTCCATGCATTAAATAAGGTGTTAAAAGGAAAAGGTCTCAATACAGCTGTTGGAGATGAAGGCGGTTATGCTCCCAATTTAAGCTCTAATGAGGAAGCACTCCAAACGATTATGGAAGCCATTCGTCTTGCTGGCTATGAACCAGGTAAGGATATCTTCCTTGCCCTTGATGTTGCATCTACGGAGCTCTATCATGATGGTGTTTATCAGCTTACCGGTGAAGGCAAGAGCCTAACAGCAGAAGAAATGATCCAATTCTATGAGGAGTTAGTTGCGAAGTATCCGATTATCTCCATCGAGGATGGCCTTGCTGAAGATGATTGGGAGGGCTGGAAGGAGCTAACCAACCGTTTAGGTAAGAAAGTCCAGTTGGTTGGAGATGACCTCTTTGTAACGAATACAGAACGTTTAGCCGAAGGAATTAAAAAAGGTGTTGGAAACTCCATCTTGATCAAGGTAAACCAAATCGGTACTTTGACGGAAACACTAGATGCTATTGAAATGGCGAAGCGTGCAGGATACACCACTGTAATCTCCCATCGTTCTGGGGAAACAGAAGATACTACCATTGCTGATCTAGCTGTAGCATTAAATGCTGGTCAGATTAAAACAGGTGCACCATCTCGGACGGATCGGGTGGCTAAGTATAATCAATTACTACGCATCCATGATGAATTAGGTGCAGTTGCACGTTATGGTGGCAAGTCCTCTTTCTACCAACTAGAGATGTAAGAGCCATCTGTTAAATTCTCCTTGAATGGCTAGTTCAATTATGGTATAGTACGATTGTTATAGTATCGAGTAGCGTACTCTGTTGGTGTAAAAGAAGAGGGGGGTGGAAACAGGTGGAAGTATTCTTAACCATCTTATTGGTCATTGCTGCCCTTGGTTTAATTGCAACCGTCTTGTTACAATCAGGGAAAAGTGCCGGCCTATCTGGATCGATTGCAGGTGGTGCAGAACAACTGATGGGTAAACAAAAAGCCCGGGGACTGGATGCATTACTATCCAAGTTAACCGTTACCTTTGCAGTATCTTTCATGATTCTTGCGGTGCTTGTTGCTTTTATTGTGAAGTAACCAGCCAATTAAGTTCATATTGTCATCAAAGTAGTCAGATGTGATTCTGACTACTTTTTTGTTTGTTAACCTACTGATCGTGGATACAATAAGAGAAGAAGGAGGGATACCATGACCACTTGCATCTTGATTCATGGCTTTACAGGCAGTCCCTATGAAGTAGAACCCCTTGCTCGCCACCTACGTTCCTCTGGCTACAATGTCATTACACCTGTTCTTGCTGGACATGAAGAAAATCAATTTCGCTCAGATGTACAGTGGACAGAATGGATCGCTTCTGTAGAAAAAGTGGTCATGGAGATTTGTCAGCTGGAGCAGGATGTAATACTCTGTGGCTTCTCCATGGGTGGAATGATCGCTATTTATCTAGCCAATCGTTATCCGATCAAGAAATTGATCCTATTAAGCCCTAGCGCTTATTACCCCAATTTGGAGTTAATGTGGAATCAAGTGCGGGGGAATGGGATGACTCGCCAGGAAGGCTCAGGGGGAACTTCGGATGATTGGCAACGCTACATGCAGAAGGTAAGACGTACCCCATTACGCTGGGTCTGGCAATTTCATCAACTGGTACGCTTCTGCCGATCAGCCATCGATCAAGTTCAAATACCAACCTTAATCATCCAAGGAGAGCAGGACAATTTAGTGCCTGCTCATAGTGCCCACTATTTATATGAGGCCATTCCAACGGAAGAAAAGTACCTGTATTTTCTTCCCCAATCACCGCACATTATCTGTCACGGTTGTGAACAAGCAGAGATATTTCGCTATGTGGACCAGTTTTTAAGGAATTCATAAAAGAATCGAAACAGAATAAACGAAAAAATCATGATACAATGGAAAGAGAGGAAAACGAGGAAAGAAAAGGGGAAGAAAACATGAGGATGACATCCCGTTCACCAGCGCCTTTTTTTTACCAACAAGGTAAGCGGGGGATCTTATTGGTACATGGCTTTACCGGAAGTACCGCAGAGATGGGACCAATGGGTGAGTTTTTTGCCGATCAAGGTTGGACGGTGCATGCACCACTACTGGCTGGTCATGGCACCACACCAGAAGAGCTTGGTGCCACCTCCTGGGAGGATTGGCTCTGTTCTGCAGAGGAAGGAATAAAGGTACTACAAAAGGCTGGGTGTACCCAACTGTTTGCTGCAGGACACTCCATGGGTGGACTCTTAGTCCTACAGCTTGCCCAACGTTATCCACTACAAGCTATTGCTACTTTAAGTACGCCTATGGTGGTACAAGATCGCTTTTTCCCCTTCGTCGGTTTTTTGAAGCATTTCAAGACGAATCATGAGCGGCGATCACGAAAGCCTTCACATATTGAGGAGAAGATTATACCTTATCCCTATACACCGTTAGAGAGTATTGATCAGCTTCGTCGTTTACTACGCGATACACGAAGGAGTATTAAGAAGGTGACAACACCAATTTTTATCGCACAGAGCGGTCGCGATGAGACTGTCCAACCACAAAGTGGCGCACTTCTCTATGAGAAGGTGGGATCCATTCATAAGGAGTTAAAAATCTATCCCAAATCATCACATATCATCACCCTTGATCATGAACGGAAGCAATTATTTCAGGATGTCCTACAGTTCTTTGTAGCTCATTCTTAAGACGTGAAAACAGAAGAAAGTAGAGTGATGACCATGGAAGAACGTTTGCTTGCATTACTTCAGGAAGAAGCCTATAAACCTCTAACTGTTCAGGAGCTGGAAGAAGCCCTTCAATTAACAGACTCCGAGCAATTCCGTGAGCTGGTTAAGACATTGAACCAATTGGAAGAGAAAGGTGAGGTTGTACGTACAAGAGCCAATCGCTATGCCATCCCGCAGCGGGTCAATCTCTTTCGTGGTCATTTACAAAAGCATCCCAAGGGATTTGGTTTTATTCTGTTGGAAGAGTCACAGCTCCCAGATGTGTATGTACATGCGTCGGATATGATGGGTGCTATGCATGGTGACTTAGTATTAGTCCGGATTGAAAAGGGCTCACGGGAAGGCAAGCAATGGGAGGGTGAGGTGGTACGTATCCTCCAGCGAGCCAATCAGGTGATTGTGGGCACCTATATGGACGAAGAATCCTTCGGCTTTGTTCGCCCTGATGATAATCGTGTGGATCGTGACATCTTTATTCCTAAGGGGAAGCATGGCGGAGCAGTAGATGGCCACAAGGTAGTTGTAAGGATCGTGAAGTTTCCTGAGGGGCGTATGAGCGCGGAAGGAGAAGTGATCGAGATTCTCGGACATAAGAATGACCCGGGAATCGATATTCTCTCCATTGTTCGGAAATATGGAATTCCTGAAAAATTCAGCGATGAGACGATAGCAGAAGCGGACAAGGTACCTGAAGCCATCAGTCCCGAGGATCTCATCAGCCGTCGTGATTTACGTGGACAGGCGATTATTACCATTGATGGTGCGGACGCCAAGGATTTAGATGATGCTGTGGCAGTAGAGAAGCTCGCCAATGGCCATTATCGCTTAGGGGTTCATATTGCCGATGTGAGTCATTATGTACGAGAGGGTAGTGAATTAGATAAGGAAGCCTTAGCTCGTGGTTGTAGTGTTTACTTGGTGGATCGCGTGATTCCTATGCTACCTCATCGTCTATCCAATGGGATCTGCAGTTTAAATCCTCGCCAGGATCGGCTGACACTAAGCTGTGAGATGGAGATTGATGCCCAGGGGAAAGTGGTTCACTATGAGATTTTCCCTAGTGTCATTCGAACTGTGGAACGAATGACCTATGAGGATATGAACCAGATTCTGAAGCGTGAGGATGAAACACTACTCCAGCGCTACGAAACGCTATTGGAAATGTTCTTTGCCATGAATGAACTATCTCATATATTGCGTAAAAAACGGATGGCCCGCGGAGCCATAGATTTTGACTTAAAAGAGGCCAAGGTACTGGTCAATGAAAAAGGTGAGCCTCTAGACGTGGTGGTACGTGAACGTGGAGAGGCAGAACGGCTTATCGAGGAGTTTATGCTTGCTGCCAATGAGACGGTGGCTGAACACTACCATTGGATGCAAGTCCCCTTTATGTATCGGATCCATGAGGATCCCAATGAGGAGAAGATGCTTTCCTTCTTAGCATTCATCGCCAATCTAGGATATGTAATCCACGGTACAGCAAACCAGGTTCATCCCCTCGCACTTCAGAGCTTGCTGAGTGAGATAGAGGGACAGCCTGAGGAAGCAGTGATTAACAGCTTGTTACTACGGTCGATGAAGCAGGCTCGTTACGCCAATGAGAACTTAGGACACTATGGTCTCGCCACATCATTTTATACCCACTTTACATCACCGATCCGCCGTTATCCTGACTTAATCGTCCATCGGCTGATCCACCGCTATGTAAATGGTCCGCTGGCAGAAGGGAAAATGAAGAAGCTACAGGGACGATTAGCAGAAATCGCTGATCAAGCTTCCATTCGTGAGCGTGTGGCTGTCGATGCTGAGCGCGAAACGGATGATCTGAAGAAAGCGGAATTTATGATGGATAAGATCGGGGAGGAATTCGAGGGTGTAATCAGTGGGGTCACCTCCTTCGGGCTCTTTGTGGAATTGCCTAACACCATCGAAGGGATGGTACATGTGAGTTACATGACCGACGATTTCTATTCCTTCCATGAGAAGGCCTATGCCCTCGTTGGTGAACGGACGGGTAAGATCTTCCGCATTGGTGATCAGGTTCGAGTCCGTGTAATCGGTGTGAATAAGGATGAGCGGAAAATCGACATGGAAATCGTAGGTACCCAGTCCCAAAAACGGGAAAAGAAACGGCAGCCTACGGTGATCACAGCAGGAAAAGTAAGGGCAGATCGTTCTCGTAGCAGGCAGCCTAAAAAGGTGGAGGAAAAAGCAGGAGAAGAGCGGTCATCAAGTCAAGGCGATGAGTGGTATTCTGTTCCATCGAGAAAAAGGAAGCACCGTCAGAAGAAAACAGGCACTGGCAAAGGGAAAAGCAGTCATCGAACACCACGGAAACGAAAATAATGCTTTGTTCATCCAACGTTGAAAGAGAGTAATTGCAGAGGCATTCCCTTCGTGATATACTTGCTCTCAGCAAAAGTACGCTGGGAATCCCTCTGCATTGTAGATGGCTTTGGGGAGGAGGAAAAAGCCATGGCTAAAGAAGGTATTAAAGTCGTTGCGCAAAATAAAAAGGCACGCCATGATTATGAAGTGGTTGAAACATTAGAAGCAGGGATCGTCTTAACGGGAACGGAGATCAAATCCATCCGTGCAGGTAAGGTGAATCTAAAGGATAGCTATGCCCGGATCATGAATGGTGAGGTTGTGCTCCTGAATATGCATATTAGTCCCTTCGAGCAGGGAAACCGCTTCAATCATGAGCCCACTAGGACAAGGAAGCTACTCCTAAAGCGGAAAGAGATCGATAAGCTTATTGGTCTTACCAAAGAGAAGGGCTTGACCTTGGTACCGCTGCGCCTCTATTTACGCCACGGCTATGCTAAGGTAGATTTGGCATTAGCAAAAGGGAAGAAATTATATGATAAGCGGGAAGATCTAAAGAGCAAGGATCAGAAGCGGGAAATTGAACGAGCCTTTCGTGAGCGCCAAAAAATATAATTTTAATACAAAACATGGAATCAATTGAAGAACCCCTGATTTTCTGTTATGATGAAGATGCAACATATAGGTATGTGTAGATCATGTTGCTTATTCACTCCACTGGGGGTGTTTATGGATTCGACGGGAATAGTTCGGGCATCAGAAGCGAGCCGTGGGGTCGGCCACGTTAAAACGCAACCGCCAATAATAACTGGCAAACAAAACACACAACTAGCTGCTGCCTAAGCACCAGCTGCTCTACCACACAATCGCCCATGTTGTGTGACTAGGGCTCACCTACCGTGGGATACGCCTAAGGCTTCCGTCTGGAGCTAAGGGAAGAGAACCAATCAGACTAGCTTCATAAGTAGGTTGTCACTTGCCAGCTCATGAAGCGAATCTCCCTCAGGTGACTGCGCTCGGAGAAACTGATGTTGCGTTATTTTCGGACAGGGGTTCGACTCCCCTCACCTCCACCATAATAGTCATAATTAAGCCGACAGAATGAGGTTGGCTTTTTATTTTTAGTGTTGAGTTCGCCCTTATAAGATGAAAAATATCTAAATTGTATAAATATATATAAAGAGTATTTTAGCTGTGAAAGGTGGACAAACTGAATGCATATTAATGTAGTAAATTGGAGCAGAAGAGGAATGATTATGGTGAGGAAAAATAATCATAAGAAAAGCAAGAGCGCTCTAATGCATGCCAAAGCATCCCTTGAAATTGAAGGGATCCATTTTACTACACAGGAAGAACAGTTGTTATTAGAAAGAGCTAATGGACGATTAAGTTATTCAGAGTTTATAGCTCGCGCTAGAGAAATTGCCAAAAATGTATAAACAAGAAGAATCAAGATACTGCTTTCCTGGTAGTGATGTATTAATTAATATCCCAGAATTTAAGAACCAAAAGCAACTTGATGCATTTGAGCGAATGATAACAGCAGACCGTTTAAGAATTCTAAACTTAAGTCCAATTAAAGGAAACCTTAAATAGGTAGAGATATGTAATTTGTTGAATAAAACTATACCTTCCAATGAAGTGGCTCCCCTAATATTTTGCAGGGGTGCTACTTTTTTAAGTGCTTCATCCTTCTTCAATTATCGCTTGACCTCCCACATCTTTTATATCAAAATGTAAATAACTAACATTGAGAGGTGCTGCGAAAATAGCCGAAAGGATGATACCGGTGGAAGAGAAACTGGATTTTATCATCAATGAGCTATCTACGATTAAACATGATATCCAGGAAATGAAAACAGAGTTCAAAGAAGTGAAGATGGACTTAGCGGGAGTCAAGACAGAACTGAGCGAAGTAAAGGCGGATCTAGCCGAAGTGAAGACGGACCTTGGCGAGGTAAAGACAGACTTAGCCGGAGTCAAGACAGAACTGAGCGAAGTAAAGGCGGATCTAGCCGAAGTCAAGACGGACCTTGGCGAGGTAAAGACGGACTTAACCGGAGTCAAGACAGAACTGAGCGAAGTAAAGACGGATCTGGCCGAAGTAAGGACAGAACTCACCGAAGTACAGACAGGTCTAGTCGGTGTTCAATCAGAGCTAGTAGGTGTTAATACCAGACTGGACGCTTTAGAATCAGGTCAGAGTGAGTTGTTTCAACTTGCTAGAGCGATCCTAGATCGACAGGAAGAAACGGATGCAAAATTAGAGGGCTTGAGCATGGATCTCCATTCACTACGAGGCGAAGTGACTGATGTGAGAAATGATGTGACAGAAATTCGCATCCAGATGGTTTCCAAGCAAGATCTTGCTTATTATGATCAAAAAATTGCAGAACATGATCGGGAAATCTATAAAATAAAAAATCGTTAGAAAAGAGCACCTTCTTGGTGCTCTTTTCTTATACAAGGATTTGATCTTCATAACATCTACATAACTTTTTCCTATAATTTATCTCTGCGGCGTTACTAATACTCCCATCTATGAAAGTGGGAGTAAAGTGCCGCTAAGCTTCGAAATAAGAGCGACTAAGGTTCAGATGGAGTTGAAGGATGAAATGAAACGAAGAATAGGTAGCTTACTATTGCTGTTAATGTTCATTAGCATACTTGGAACAGCCTGTAGTAATCAAGGAGATACGCAACTTCTTCTCCCCAACTATGCAACATCCAAAGGGTGGAAGGTGGAGGATGCATATGGGAAGGCAGCTCAATATCCACAGGTACTTGCTAGTGTTCCCTGCTATTGTGGCTGTGGTACCATAGGACATAAGAGTAATCTAGATTGTTTCATTGGCGAGTTGGGTCCTAACCAAGAAGTGATCAGCTGGGACTCCCATGGCTCGACTTGAGACATCTGCGTGAATATCGCCCGGGAGGCGGTAGCAGAATGGGAAGATGGCAAGTCTTTACGTGAGATACATCTAAATATCGTGGAGAAGTATGAACAGTATGGAGATCCTACACCGACATCCATACCCGACGAAGGAAGGGAATAACATGACACCGGTCCAAATCTTAATCGTTGACGATGAGCCCATGATTGGTGATGTCTTGCGATCCTATTTTGAGCAAGCAGGGTATAAAGTAGAAACTGCTGAGACAGGAAGGGAAGCAATGGAGCAATTCCAGAAGTGGAATCCTGATTTAATAATTCTTGATCTAATGCTCCCCGATATGAAAGGTGAGGAGATATGTGAACGGATTCGTCAGGAGTCCGATGTACCTATCATCATGCTCACTGCAAAAACTGCAGAAGCTGATCGAATCCATGGACTTGTCATCGGTGCTGATGATTATGTGGTAAAACCATTCAGTCCTAGAGAAGTCGTGGTTCGAGCCCAGGCCATTCTTCGAAGAATTAAGAAGCTCAAGGAGGAAGAATGTTACTCCTATCAAGGTGGCGAACTGTTTATCGACCTACCTAAGCAAGAAGTGAAGGTGAAGGGCGAGCTCGTCTCTTTAACTCCCATTGAATTTAAGCTATTAAGTGGAATGGCTCAATATCCAGGGCGAGTTTATCGTCGTGCGGAGCTATTGGAGAAGGTACAAGGAGATCTTTATGAGAGTTATGAGCGGAGTATTGATGTCCATGTAAAAAATCTACGGAAGAAGATCGAAACGGATCCTAAGGAGCCAGTCTATATCCTTACGGTGTTTGGAATGGGATATAAATTTGGTGGGCAGCCCGATGTTTAAAAGCCTCCAATCCCGACTTCTCATCCTCTTCCTCCTCATCTCCTTAAGCAGCATTATCATTGTGAGTGTAGCAATACAATGGGGTTTTACCGATAGCTTTGATGATTACTTGCAGCAGAAACGAGAGGAACAAGTGGATCAGCTTCGTCAGCGGTTGGTTGAAGAATATGAAGCAAATGGAAGAATGAATGGTGAACTGGCAGGTAGTCTCATCCATTTGCAAGCCATGACCGACTACCTTTATTACAAAATATATGATCAGCAAGGGAGATTGATCATTGATTCAACTCCGCTAATCAAGATGATGGAGCACATGATGATCAATGGCATGATGATGGAATCCTCCGCTGAGCTGGAGTCTTTTGATTTATTGGTAGAAGAATATCCGGTTCAGTGGAATGACAACACCATTGCACAGTTAGAGGTCTATTTTTTTAAAGGATATACGCAAGGCGACTTCTATTTTTTTGAACGGTTTAATCGCAACATCTTGCTGGCTGCTGTAGTAATGATCCTACTGGGTATTCTTTTTAGTATCCTTTTTACACGGCGAATTACCATGGGGCTACGAGAGATGGAAGAGGCAGCTCGCTCACTACAACAGCATGATCTCACTGTTCGGATCCCCACCGAGAACCAATCGGAAGAGATGAAACAATTAGCATTGGCTATCAATGAATTAGCTGAGTCCTTACAATATCAGGAGAGCTTACGAAAGCAGTTTACCGATGATCTTGCCCATGAGCTCCGAACACCACTCGCTACCCTTCGTAGCCAATTGGAAGCCTTTCAAGATGGAGTATGGGAGCCTACGCCAGAACGGTTAAAGCAGAGTCATCATGAGCTGATGCGGTTGGTTGGACTGGTGAATGAGATGGATACATTATTAGCAGCAGAGAATCCACAAATTCAACTCCAAAAGGAATCCTTTTCTGTACAAGCGCTTCTTCAAAATATCTATGAGCACTTTTTCCCTGCATTCTATGAGCGAGAAGTGCAACTCATTCTGAAGCCACCAGCTCCTACATTGCAGGTCACTGTGGATCGCGATCGGTTTATGCAAATCATGATTAATATCATGGACAACGCGCTGAAATATACAGGAGCTGGAGGAAAGGTGAAATTATCTGCTCAGCAAACTGGGGAAATGATACGTTTTCAAATTGAAGATACGGGACAGGGAATAGCAGCAGAAGATCTTCCCCACCTATTTGAACGATTCTATCGCGGTGAAAAATCAAGGAATCGAAAAACAGGGGGGGCTGGTATCGGCTTATCCGTTGTTCATGCTTTGATGAAAGCTCATCATGGAGAGATTTCCATCAAGAGTGAGGTTGGGGTCGGAACGGTGGTCAGATTGGACTTTCCCGTATAAAAAAGCTGGGATGTTTTTATCCCAGCTATTCTTGTTCACGTTTAAAATATTCAGCTCGATTATGAATTTTAATGAAGCTACAATTATTCAACCAGACCTCATTTTTTAATTTCACTTGGAGCTGATTAAAGAATGCAATGTACTGTTCTCGCTCTTTCTCCTCCATATGAAATTCTACGCCATATCGGTAGAGGTCTTTCTGTACTTCTTCGGTCCAAACATTATGACCGTAAAATTGGATCTCTTCGCCTAAGAGAATGGTGGTGAAGCATAGGGTCAACTCTTCTGAGAGTGGTAGCTTTACATTGGTGAAGAAACAGAGTCCTCCTGGACCGATATCATTGATTAATACTGTGGTGTAACCAACCTTTACTTTTTTTGCACCAATATTAGCAATGGTCATATTGGCTTCAAGGGGATAGGTAAAGGAAATACGGAAGTACTTTCTCCGTTCATACAAGTTCTCCTTGGAAAATGAAGAGACTAAGGGTTTACAGCTCCCTTTTTGTAACAGCTTATTAAATTCCTCCGCTCCCATCGATTGACCAAAGAGCGGTCCCTTCATTTCTGAACACTTCAAATCCTGTAAGATTCGCAATTGCTCAGCATTGGTTACGCCATCAGCTACCACCTTAATTTTCAAAAGCTGAGCGAGATGGAGAATGCTTTGCACGATAAAACGGCTTTCGTTATTTTTATAGATATCTGCAATAAAGCGATAATCAATCTTTAACTTATCTGCCTGATGCTCCTTTAAGAAAAGGAAGGAGGAATGACCTGTACCAAAGTTATTGATGGTTAACTTGATCCCTGCTTCTCGAATCTGATGAATTGAGCGCAAAATTTCCTGATTCTCTTCGAGGTTGACACGCTCACTCAGTTCAAGCTCAAGCCAATGAGGTTCAATCTTATATTGAGAGAGGAGCTGAAGGAGATCCCTCACTAGGTGGGGATCGAGAAATTGTAAGGTGGAACAACGAATGGAGATGGGCACAATTGGTTCGTCAGCTTCTTGCCACTGGCTGATTTGACGAAGTACCTGTTGAAATAACCAGTCACCTATGGGGAGAGTAAGTCCAGTCTCTTCTGTAAGTGATATGAGGTCCTGGGTCGGAATCACGCCCCATTCAGGATGCTCCCAATAAATACTTGCCACTGCACCGACAATGTGAAATTGATAAGGCTCCACGCGGGGCTGGAAATATACTTTGAACTTGTGTTCATTGAAAGCCTGAACCAGGTCATTGGCTAAGGAGAAATGACGGTAGGACTGAACATTCATGGTGGATGTATAGCACTCATATTGATTCATTCCTCGTTCAGAGGAGCGGGCTTGTGCAATATCAGCATGCTTAAGCAATGCTTTTCCATCTTCTCCATCTAGCGGGAATGTGCTGATGCCGAGATTGATGGTTAAATTGAGATGATAATCATCAATAATATAGGGTTCTTCAAATTGTTTAATCAGCCCTTCAGCTAGTACTTTAAGCTCATCTATCTCCTTGATGGGGCAGAGAATTAAAAAACGGTTCCCGAACAAGCGGCCAACGAAGCCGTGATGTTCTTTTGTGTACCGTTTAAGGCGAAACGCTACCTTTCGGAGAAGGCGATCACCCATTTCATAGCCAAAGTTACTATTGATCCGTGAAAAATTATTCACATAGAGCGAAAGAAGGGCAAACATTTCATGCTTTTTTCTACTATCTTCGATCATGTGATCGATTTTCTCTTCTAAACTACGGCGATTGGGTAGCATGGTTAACTCATCTTCATAAGCCATTTTGCGATATTTGGCTTCGAAATTTTTTTGTTCCGTAATATCTTGGATCGTCCCAATGGATTTAAGAGGAGTACCATTTTCATCTTTTAATACTTCACAAATTTGATGTACATAGCGAATGGAATGATCTGCATGGATAATTCGATGCACAAAGTTTACTTTTTGGCCAATTTTTAAGAGATTCAGTTTCTCGTACATACTGGGTAAATCATCGGGGTGTACATGGGACATAAATTTCTCCAAGGTAACTAGCTCACTACTAGGGTAGCCGAGAATATGGGTAATCTCAGGGGTGATGGTGATTTGATCGGTGGTGCAGTCCCGTTCCCAGCAACCAATTTTTGCAAGACCTTGGGCATGGGTAATTCTTGTTTGCAGCTCATCTAGTAGCTCCTTGATCACCTTTTCACTAGTATGATCCTGATAGATGGCAAGATATCCAGAGAGGGTTCCGTTTCTCATGGCAGGAATCGCAGCGATAGAAAGAATTAATAGACTCCCGTCCTTTTTGGTGGTCTCCCATTGGCCATACCAGCATTCACCTTGAGTTAGCTTGCCCCATGCCTTTGTTGGCAGATAGGGATTATGGTGTGTGAGTAGCTCTTGAGCACTATATTGGGTCAGCTGACAGAACTGGGTGTTAATGTGGACCACTCTACCAGCTTCATCAGCTTGGAGGAGGGGAAGCGTATCTTCTAGTCCTCGTTTTAATAGCTCCACCTGCTGCTTTGCTTCTTCGATACCACGTCGGTTTAATTCTTTATTGGTGATATCGATGGCGATACCTAATAAGCCCACCACTTCTCCTTGGTGGTCTTTTTTCGGGAAACGATGTTCAAGGATCCAATGGATCTCACCGTTCTGTTGGAGAATGCGGAAGGTGTGATGGTAAGTCTCATGAACCGAGCGAGCGTGGGGCAGCTTCTCTACCTTGGCTAGATCATCAGGGTGAACGTGTTGTGTAAGTAAGCTAGAATTGGATTGTAAAAGCGTACGGGGTACACCCCAGATTTTTTCTACGCCTTGACTAAGGTAGGTAAATTGCTGTTTTTTCACAGCTAGGATATAGAGTGAGATGGGTAGTGTGGTTAGTAATGCATCCAGTCGTTCTGTTTGGGAAAAAAAGAGGTCAGACTCTCCTACACCGGAAGCAATCTCTAGCTTGCATAGAACAAAGTCCACAGGTGAACGCTTGCTTGAGATGGGAAGAAGGCGGGTGGGAATGGGTAGAATTTGCTGGTCAGGTAGCTGAAAGTCCATGGTCTCGAGGTAGGAGTCACCATCAAAAACATTGATAAGGTAGGACTTAAACTGATCACAGCTAGAGGGATTAAGCAGGGTTGATAGTTGAAGGCCGCTCACCTTTCGCAGCTGAAATAGCTCTTTAAATTCTTGATTGGCCAAAAGGATTGTTCCATGCTCATCCAAGACAGCTTCAGGTAAACTATCTTGCTCAAAAAGCAGATTATATATTTGTTGAAGATCTTCTTCGATATCAAGATTTGGATTGCTTGATGTGAAACGATTGAACAATGACTGTAGCATGCATAGTTTCCTCCTTACATCTTCTGCCATAGGCTCACCAATCATAGTGAAATCAGATGGATGTTTGCTAGGAAAATAGCCCTATATAAATTCTACCATTAAATGCGTTGATTACTAGAATTGTGAATGAGTCATTTTAAATAAAGGTTGAAGGAAAAATATGCAAAATGAGCTGGTTGAGTGATAAAGGCAACAAGAGAGGGTAGGGAGGTAAAAGAAAAAAACAGAAGGAATTATTCCTTCTGTTCTAAAATCAGACTTTTTGGATTAATCTTATTCAAATCCGTAGAGTAGGGCTATGTCAGATTGAATACTGGTGATCATGGCAAGATGCTCATCTACTTGTGTAATGACCTCCTCATTGAATGTCCCATCATCATTGAAGGCATTCATCCGTAGTTCATCCATCTCAACAGAGAGTTGAAGCATCTCTAAGTATGACTCACGGAAATTCTCAGCATTGGTAGGTACAGCAGTCTCTTCTACTTGAGCTAAGGCTTCTTGTGATGCTTTAACTAAGGTGGCTGCTTCATTTTTATAGTCAGCAGGGGTTTTTTGACCATTTAGTGTTTCCATATAGAGCTCATCCATAGTGATCATGTTACCCCAAATTACATTGGATGCTTCTTCTATAGCAGCTAACCATTCATTAGCAGCATCAATCTCTTCATCGCTAGCCTCTTGAACATCATAGAGCATCAGCTTTAGGGCAACCTGTATTTGATTCTCTGTTGCCACCATCTTTTCTAATAGTGGATTTAGTTTTTCTGTGTTTACAGTTGCGTCATCATTAAAGATCTCACTGGTTCCAGCAAATCCTTGGAGATATTCTTGGTATAATGATACAATCTCTGCTTTGGCATCCTCACCAGCTGGCTTAATAGGGGTCTCGGCAATCTTATTTACGACTACAGTAGCTTCTTCTAGAATCGCAGCATTTTCTGCTTTATATTCATCGACAGAGCGTTCGCCTGCAAGTACCTGGTCAACGATTTGTCCATTTTCCGCCATCAGTACATAGAATTGATCAATTTCATTACCTACGTTCCAATTCATGAAGGCTTCCTTTACATCGTCGGCAGTAAATTCTGTTTGGGCTTCATCCTTTGTTTCTTCCTTTTTCTCCGTATCTGTTACTGCAGGTTTCTCCTCATCCTTTGGTGCATCTGCTTTCTTATCACTGGAGCAACCAATCATCGTAATCGCTAGGACTAGTACGACAAATAAACTCATAACATAACGAAAATTTTTCAATGGTATCCTCCTCTAAAACCTACCAAGTTTAAAATTTATATGGTTTTTTATGCAACATTTAAAATTATAGCCATTTAGAAATTTATACATAAGAAGCATAAGTAGGACTTATTAGAATAAAATGTATGTTTTTTCTAGTAATTCAAAGATGAATTCATTGGAGAGGGAAAAATAAAAAGCAGAAGGAAGGATTCCTAACTGCTTCAAAATCTACCATATGCCTCCCATATTTCATCGAGGATAGATTCATTGATTTGTCTAAGATGCTCTACTTGTTCCTGATCCTCTTCGCTAAAGGCTCCATTTCTGGTTATACGCGTTGCAAACATTTCATGAACGGTAGTTAAATCCTCTAATATGATATAGAGCGAACCAGCCAATGACTCTAGCTGTTTGGGATAAGGAGTTTTCACGATTTTGGCATGGACCTTCTTGAGATGCTCATCAAGCTGGGTTGCCATTTCCTTATACTCTTTATAGCTAATCTCCTTATTTCTTAGTTTGTAAGCAAGATTCGTGGTTTTCTCATAGATCTCATGAAACATTTCATAGTAAGGTTCAATCTCCTCATACCATGCTTCAGCATCAAGTAATACCTCTTTACTCACTTCCCAAGTAAATTCCTGTATTTCATACTGGAGATCTTCTAATTCCTCTTCTAAGCTACGTAATTGATTTCGAATCTTTGAAAGGCTCTTACCCTCCCATTCATCACCTTTCCCTGCACCATCCACCTCAGCCATTGATTGCTGAAACTTTTGATAGAAGGAAAGGAGTTGCTTTTCATATTTGTGATTAGCGCCATAGAATCGCCGTTCCTCGATCTTCGCCAGCGTTTCATCTAATTGTTTCTCCAATCCCTCATAAGCTTTCTTATATTCTTTGGGGCTAGTGTAATCATTCCGCGCGTCTTCTACTAGGTCTAGGCCATCATCAAGAAAACGGGTAAGTTGCTTCTCCCAATGTGGTCCACCCCAAGCGAGATAGGCAACCAAATGATTGACACTACCTCCTTCATTCACACCCATTTTACTGAGGAGGGCCTCTTCATCAGGAGATTTACTAGCGACAAAAGCTTGAGTATAAGGTCCAAATGCCACTCCGGTGACAATAATAATTAGGGCAACTATCAACAGCATCCAACGCCATTTTTGGTAACTCACAGACTATTCCTCCCTTTACAACAGATGGGAAATCGATATAGCCAGTATAACTAAAATAGCAAAAATAGGCAATAAAGTTTAAAAAAGAGACCTCACCCTATCAATATGGGGAGGTCTCGATTAATGAGATGATTCGATGATTGGCCGGTTAAAGCAAGTCTTCTTTACTTTCGTGGTAACACTTTCTCAGGACAAATAATAGAATCAAGCCTACTGCAGAGAGAATGGTGAAGAAGAGGTAGGTTGTACCAATGGAATAATTCTCGTATAGCCAGCCGCCAAACAGGCTACAGAACCAAGTGCCTAACCCGTTACCAACAGCAGAGTACACAGCGATGGCTGTGGCTTGAACTTCCCGCGGTGTGGTGGTATAGACAAACTGGATCGAAGCTGGAATAAAGAGTCCTGTGGAAAAACCCTGCAGAAAGATCAAGAGAAAAATGACCAAGAGTGAGGGTTGAAAGGCATACAGTCCCCAGCGCAATGTTGCGATGGCAGCAGCAGCGATCATCATTGTCATTACGCCATAACGCTGAATCCAGGTCCCTGCTATTTTCATAAAAGGTGCTTCACTACCAGCAGCTAGGAAAAAGGCCCAACCTAAGCTGGCTAAGCTACCGCCAATGCCTAGTATGAGAAAGCCAAAAAAGGAATTGTTCGCATAGATAGGGCCGAAAATCATAAAATTGATGAGTAAAAATAATAAGTATTGCGGCATCTTTAAGAGACGTGCTAGACCTACTTTCCATTGAATGGCAGCTAATGGTGCGGAGTAGGCAGGTAACACCTTACTGTTCAAGAAGGCAATCAGTAGAATGAGAATCAAGGCGATGAAGATGGATTGTAAGCCTAATTGCTCAGTAATAAAGCCCATGATCAAAACGGAAAAGGCAAAGCCAATTGCACCCCAAAGGCGGAAGCTACCATATTCCAAGCCCTTTGTCGTTGCGTATTGGATCGCTAAGCTATCAGAGATGGGAACGAGTGCACTCTGAATGAGCGAGAGGGCAATATATGCAATGACCACACTCCAATAGGATGAGACAAAGAAAAAAGCAAAGGTTGTGAATGCAGTCCCTAGCAAGGCGATCTGTAGGAGTAGCCGAGGCTTCTGGGTATAATCAGTCATTGCGCCCCAGATCGGCTGGGCAATGGTTAGTACAATGGGATTAAGTGAAAGTAAGAACCCGATCTGTGTACCTGAGAATTGTAATTCACTTTCAAAATAAGGACCGAGGAATGGGAATAGCACGCCAAAGGAGAAAAACAGAACAAGATAATGGATGCGTATCCCTCTTGTTACGAGTTGATCTGTCTGATTCATTGGATATTACCCTCAACTTTCTCTACAACCATTACCATTATGAAGGTGCAGTTACCGATTTTCCGAACGAGAAAGCCCATGCAGGGCGTAGCCCGTCTTTAGACATGGGATGAAAGCGAGGTCAGACAAGGGGTAGCTTATGGCTACCATAATTGTCTGAATTGTACTATAATTTGCTTATAGACAAGTACAAGTCTCTAACACAACCTCGTTCTTTGAAAATTGGATATCGTATAAGGTTCGATCGCCTAATACATGCGATCGGTAAAACGATATGTGTCGTCAAGAACAAGACGCTAAAACACCACGAACGAAAAAACTGTACGCGATGGTCATAGTAGCGTAGCCATATCTGCTATATGCACTGGATATGGAGGGGTGATGAGACACCCTCATCTTGCAGGCTGTTCAAAACAGAAATGGACTGAGAACGCAAAGCCATGCAGGAATCCCACCCGTCAGGGCTTGCGACTTTAGTCGTGGGAGTCTCAAAAGAAGACTCTATTCATTATAGCTTATGTGCAGAGTGGATGCAGTATCATCATCTGAATAGAGAATTATGCTTAGTCGTTGGCGGATTTGTTTGAAACCTGTCATGGATTGTACACTTTTGGAGGATCTCCTTTGCTTATAATAAATATGAGAAGGGAATTCAACTAGAAAGGAACGACATTGCAATCATGAAAAAGAATGGCTTTAATCAACCTGCAGACATATTGGTTGCCATCGGTGAGCCCAGTCTCTTTGATAGTTACTGTCAACAGTTAGTGGAACTAGGCTATCATGTAATGCTCGTTTCTTCAGGTGAATTGGCCCTGAAATATGTGGCAGGTCATCCGATTCAGCTCTTAATATTGGATGCAGTTTTACCGGATCGAAATAGTTTGCAGTTATTGAGGGAAGTGAAAGAACAATCTCCTTTAGTTGAAGTCATCTTCACCTGTAAGGAAGATGCAACCTTACTTTCACCTCATGCCCTTTACTTAGGTGCTTTTACAACATTATCACGCCCCTTTTCATTTCCTCAGCTAGAGGAAGCCATCAACCGGGCACTTGGAAACCGTTCACGTCTTGAGAAAATGTGTAGACAGCTGGCACTTGGTTCCATGTGTTCCGGTTGTTTTATTATTGGTCGACATTCCTTGATTCGAAATTTGCATCAGTTCATTCATTGTGTGGCCAATAGCGAAGCCACGGTTCTAATCTATGGGGAGAGTGGAACCGGTAAAGACTTGGTTGCAAAAGCATTACACCAATGTAGCTATCGTAAGGATCAACCATTCCAAGTGCTGAATTCTGCTGCGCTACCACCGGAGTTATTGGAAAGCGAATTGTTCGGCTATGAAAGGGGAGCTTTTACCGGGGCTGTGACCACAAGGATCGGGCTTGTGGAGGAGGCAGCAGGTGGCACCCTCTTTCTCGATGAAATCGGTGAGATGGATCTATCGATTCAAGCAAAGCTCCTTCGGTTCCTAGAGAATGGAGAGTTCCGTCGGATTGGTTCGAATATCTTGCGCAAGGTAAAAGTACGAGTGGTTGCGGCGACCAATCGTGATCTTCAGCAGGCGGTCAGCGAGGGTAAATTCCGCGAGGATCTCTACTACCGCTTAAGTATCGTGACAATTCAGACTCCACCGTTGCGTGAGCATCCCTGTGACATCCCCTTATTAGCTCAACACTTTCTTCATCTCTATACACCGCTAGGGAAGGAGAAGCGATTGGCAGAAGACGCATGGCAGTTTCTAGATGCCTATGAATATCCAGGAAATGTTCGAGAATTGAGCAATATGATTGAACGGGGGATTCTCTTATCAGAGGGTGAACTGATCCATGCTGAACATTTACAGGGATATCATGATTATCCTACTTTGAAAACGATACCAAGAATAGGAATGATGAGCTTGGATCAGGATTTAACATTAGCCACCATGGAACGACATCATATCCAATGTGTATTGCAATTGGTGGAGGGGAACAAAACACAAGCAGCACAACAACTGGGTATTAGTATTAGTACCCTTTACCGGAAAATTGAAGAGTACCAGATCTCCGATACATCGAATGGCACTCATGAAACCCTCTCAAATTGATAAGGTCTTTAGACCTATTCTTTCATAATGATAGAGTTCAACCGTCGATAGGAAGCGAAATCCTCCTAAATCGGCGGTTTTTTTTGGCATGAAAAATGCATTAGTAGATAAGTGAAAGGCGAGTGGATGGATTGTACGACCACCCCCTTACTTTTCAAACAGTCAATATGGGAGGTGAAACGATTCCAAGCAGATAACCAGATGGATGGTTTAAGACGGTGTTTACTCTTAGTTATGGTGAAAAGAACAACGAAAATGTCACACAATCAGAAATTGAACTGAGGATGTGACAGAAATTAATGAGCGAGGTGAATGTAGATGCTGAATCGGCGCCAATTTCTGAAACTTTCCATGGCAGTTGGTACAGTAGCTGTAGTGGATTTGGGTCTGGACAAACTGAGTCATGCAGAAGAGCCGAAGGAATTTACTCCTCTCCATGCCCGTACCCAAGAGTTAGAGGCTCGGGTAGATCCACAGAGCGGAGAAGTGAAAGTGAATTCCAACATTGTCATGCGGAATAGTGCTTGTCTCGGATGCTATAGCTCTTGTGGTAACCGGGTCAAAATTGATACGCGAACCGGTCAGATGCTACGAGTATATGGGAATCCGTATAATCCGAACAATGCTCAACCAACCTTGGATTTTGAAGCACCATTATTAGACGCATACCGTGCATTCAGTAGCTATCAAGATTATGGATATCGTTATCGTGCCACGCTATGTCAACGGGGGAATGCAACCCTAGAGGCGCACTATGACCCCAATCGTATTCTGGTTCCCTTAAAGCGGGCAGGAAAACGGGGAGAAGGAAAATGGGTCCCCATTACTTGGGAAGAAGCTGTTAAGGAAACGGTTGAAGGTGGTAAGCTCTTTGCAGATCTTGGTGAGGGTCAAACCATCGAAGGCTTCCGTCAAGTTCATGATGTGAAGACTCCTCTTGATCCAGCTCAGCCTGAGTTAGGTCCGAAGAGCAACCAGCTCTCCTTTATTGGCGGACGTGGGGATGGTCGTACAGTGATTGCGAACAAATTTGCGGGATTTTTTGGTACAAAGAACTTCCATTCACATGGCTTTTCCTGAGGGGGCTCTAAAGTCCCAGGTGCTGGGATATTCGCTGGTGGAAACGTCTTTAAGCCAGATATGACAAATGCTGAATATATCCTCTATCTAGGTGCTTACCCTGGTAAAGCAGGGAAGCCGATGCAGACCATTGCTCGGCAGGCAGCCGTGGGTACCACAACAGGTCATTTGAAATATACGGTGGTAGACCCAGTCATGATGGGTGGAGGAATTGGCCCCAATGGTAACCGGACGAAGTGGGTCCCCATTAAGCCAACAACGGACGGTGCATTTGCACTTGCATTAATCCAATGGATTCTTGCCAACCGCCGTTATAACGAAGCCTATTTAAGCGCTCCTAATCTCGAGGCAGCTCAAGCGAAAGGCTATAACAGCTTCTGTAATGCTTCGTACCTCGTCATTATGGATGAGCAGCATCCCAATTATCGGAAACTTTTACGGGCAGAGGATCTCGGACTTCCGGTACCAGAAAACGACGGTAAGGAAGATTTCTACGTGGTGATTGATAAAGCCACACGGCAACCCAAGCTTTACAGTGAAACAACCGATGCAGATATCTTCTATGCCGGCGCATTGACTGCTGCTGATGGAACAACGATTCATGTTAAATCTAGCCTGCTCTTACTGAAGGAGAGTGCAGATTCCCATGATATGGAGTTCTACAGCAAAGAGTGTGGGATTCCGGTTGCTACCATTGTGGAAATCGCTAAGGAGTTCACCTCTCATGGAACCAAGGTAGCTGTGGATGGTTTAGGCGGTACGGCATCCTCAACGGGCTTGCAAGCGACCGCTGCTCACTACGCACTCTGTGCCCTTGTCGGTTCGACGAATATGAAGGGCGGTAATATTACTCGGCGGAACAACTTTAGTACTGCTACTCCAGGACCGCGTTATGATCTGAAAAATATTGAAGGAGCACCAAAACCAGCAGGGATGCTTGTAGGACGTACTGGTGCTAGATATGAAGATACCACGGAATATAAACAGAAGGTGGCGCAAGGAGAAAATCCTTATCCTAGTAAATTCCCTTGGCATCCAGTTGGGGGTGCATCCGATAACCAAGCGGTCTTCGCTGCCATTAATGGGTACCCTTATCAGACTAAAATTCTCTTCACTTGGATGAGTAATCCCGTGATGACAACGCCAGCAGGTGCGAAAAGTGAAGTAGTTGAAGGACTGAAGGATGTAAATAAGGTTCCGTTATTTATCGCTTCCGATGCTTTTATGGGCGAAACAACGTCCTTAGCTGACTATATCATTCCAGATACTACTCCCTATGAAAGTTGGGGTACTCCCAATATTGAAGGGAACTTCTCTGGTAAAGGCACCACCGTTCGCTGGCCTGTAGTGAAAGCGCTAACAGAACAATTGCCAGACGGTCGTTATGCTTGTTTAGAGAACTATATTATTGATGTGGCAAAGGCGATCGGCGTACCAGGCTATGGTGACAAGGCACTGAAAGATAAGGATGGGAATGATGTTCCCGTTAATAATCCAGCTGAGTATTTCTTACGGATTATCACCAACATGGCCTTCGACGACTCCATTGGTAAAGTGGCGCCTGACATTACTGATGAAGAGATTCAGCTCATGGGTCTAGGAGAAGAACTAGAAGAGTGGAAGAAGATTTTGAAGCCAGATGAATGGCGAAAAGCACTCTATGTGATGAGTCGTGGTGGTCGTTTCGAAAGTCGGGAGGATGGATTTGATGGTGAGTTCCATAAATATGGCTATAAGAAAGTGTTAAATCTCTATGTAGAATCACTTGCTACTGCACGGAATAGCTTCACTGGCGAATACTTCCCAGGTGTACTTGTCTATGAACCTGAAACCTTTGCCGATGGCACATTATTAACGGATAAGTATCCAGAGAGCGAATGGCCATTTAAAGGAGTCTCCTACAAGGCCAACTTCCGTAGTGTCACCATGTTAGCTAATAGCTCTATCCTTACACAGATTCATGATACCAACTATGTAGAGGTCAATATTGAAGATGCTGAACAGTTAGGCTTAAAAAATGGCGATCGGGTGAAATTGATTTCCGCTACTGGTGGTGAAGAAGAGGGGATCTTACTAGCACGTCAAGGTGTAGCAAAAGGTACTGTAGCCATCGCCTTCGGTTATGGACACTGGCAATATGGAGTAAAATCCTATGAAGTAGGAAATGAGACCATACCTGGCGATGAGCGGCGTGGCAAAGGGGTTAACCTTGCTCGTATTAGTCTGCTCGACCCAACCGTTGAAGCAGGTATCATGGGCTTTAGCGAGATGTCAACAGGAATTCCAAGCCGGAATGGTGGCGCCTTCCGAATTGAGAGAGTGTAGGTGATGATGATGCAGACTGAAGCGTATGGGACAACTGACGTACGTCAGCAGATTTATGCGTTTCTCGCTAGTCTTTTTCTTCAAGAGCCAACAGCGGAGCGGATGGAGCAGAACTACCTACAGCTTTCTCTCATGTTAGAAGAGTATGGTGAAGAGCCACTATCTATGGATAATAAGTCTAATGTCGAAGAACTCCGTCAGGAATATTATGACCGCTTCTTTGTTCCCATGTCAGGGCGTTATATCCCACCTTACGAATCAGTTCTGCGCAATTATCTTACCAATGGTCGTAAGTGGGGGCGCTTAATGGGTCCAGAAGCCAGTCATGTCCAATCCTGTTATGATCTCTTTGATTTTCAACCTACCCGCTTGGATATTTTTGAACCCTTGAAGGGCATCACTTTTCCTGATCATATTGGGTTTGAATTAGCTTTTATGGCTTATCTCTGTATGGAGGAATTAGAGTCTGTGGGAAGGAACGAAGGGTTAGCTACGAAGTGGCGAGATCGGCAAGAACAATTTTTAGCTGAACATGTGAACCCATGGACCGATTCGTTTGTTGCTGCCCTGACGGAGTCAGGAGAAGGTTATTACACAAAGGTTGGGTTAATCGTATTCAACTGGGTAGCTGATGATATGAAATACCTGCGAAGCAATTCAACGAAAGTGGGTGAATGGTCATGAGTACAACATCACAACATCGCTATGCCATGGTGATCGATGTACGACGCTGTGTTAGCTGCCATGCTTGTACCGTTACGTGTAAAATGGAGAACGATGTACCGGAAGGTTTTTTCCGCTCATGGGTGGCGGAAGCAGATAAAGGGGTCTTCCCCAATGTGATTCGGGTCAAGGTACCTCGTCTTTGTAATCAGTGTGAAGATGCTCCTTGTACTACGGTTTGTCCAGTTAAGGCTACCTATCATGATGAAGATGGAATTGTACGGATCGATCCTGATAAATGTATTGGCTGTCGCTACTGTATCGCTGCATGTCCTTACGATCAGCGCTATCTTAATCCCGAGAATGGGATGGCGGATAAATGCGACTTCTGTATCGAGCGGGTTCATGCAGGGCTCCTACCGGCTTGTGTAAGCAACTGTATCGCACATGCCCGGTATTTTGGTGACTTAAATGATCCCAATAGTATCGTAAGCCGCCTTCTAGCAGAAGAATCCTACCAAGTTCTTCGCCCTGAATTGGGGACAAAACCTCGCGTCTTTTATATTGGGTTGGATGAGGCGCTAGCAGGTGCAGACTTTAGTAAGCTGGAGAAAAGGGGGTAAGGGAAGATGGATACTACCATCGTCTATCAGTTGCAGCATGAGGCCCCATTTGGCATGTTAATTGTATTCTATATTTTCATTGCTGGTCTGAGTGCAGGACTCTTTCTCGTTTCCACACTCAGTACCGTGTTTGGGATTAAAAAATATGATGCGCTAGTTAAGCCAGCTAGTATTATGGCGCTAGGTGCACTTGTTCCAGGGGCATTGGCCTTGATTGTGGACTTAGGACAACCAGGCCGTTTCATTACCCTGCTCTTCCGCGTCAATCCTAGCTCTGCCATGACATGGGGTTCGTTTATCTTACTCTTTTACGGAATCATCGCTTTAGTCTATACATGGTTTGCTTGGCGTAATGAGAATGCCAAACGTCTAAAAGGCTGGGGAGTTGCAGGTTTAATCCTTGCAGCATCCCTTGGGTTGTACACAGGCTTTCTACTAGCTTTAGCACCAAGTCGTCCCCTTTGGAACTCAGCCTTGGTACCTATTCTCTTCTTAGTTTCTGGGTTTGTTTCAGGTATGAGTCTGCTTAGTGTGGCCAATAGCTTCTTCCCACGTCTGACAGGCGTAGCTGGTGAAGAGGTGAAGGAAGCGCTCCATGGTCTGAAAATTGGCTTTGTTGTGCTAGAACTTGCCTTATTAGCAGCCCATATCCTGATTCTCTTTGCCCTTGATGCAGCTGGAAAAGGAGTGGCAGAGAATCTCCTAGCAGGTGATCGCTTCTTCTCCTTCGTCGTTGTTCAAGTACTCATTGGGATGGTACTTCCCTTGCTGTTACTGGTATTTAGTAAGGGTTCTACAGCCATCTTAGGAATTTCTGGCCTTCTCAGCTTAGTTGGTGTCTTTGCTCTCCGCTTTAACTTCGTCATTGCTGGTGGAGAGATGCCATTGACAGGGACACTCTTTAACACAGTAGATACTTCAGGAGCAGCTTGGATGGAGGTTACGATCTTCTTAGTACTATTTGCTGTTCTCGTCTTACTCCTCCCGCCACTCTGTAAAAAACTATTTGATAACCAAGGTGTATTTGCAAAGAAGGCATGAGGATAACTCAAACGGATAATACCACTCTCTAAGTAATCAATTTCGTAATCTTTAATCAAACAAGGCAGCTGATCAAGTTGGATCGGCTGCCTTGTTATGATCATACGATATCAGCCCCATCTCTGTGGCGTATATTCCTGAATTATCTGGAAAAAATAGAATTATGCGCATACTTTTACCTTATGGCAATGAAACAAAACTCATTCAGCTTTCGGGGCACCAAGAAATTAAGATCTACGATTTCCCCAAAATTGCCCCCTTTGCTGAGGATGAGCGATTAGTAGATGCTCTGCGTGAGCCCATTGGCTCACCTCCATTGCAGATGCTTGTACAAAATGCAAAGAGTGCATGTATTTTGGTCAGCGATTCAACACGGCTAGTACCTACAGCAAAGCTCGTTGATCAGCTAATGACAAAATTGAAGGAAGGAGGCATGAGGGAGGAAGAGATAACCGTGGTGATCGCCTTAGGAACACATCGGCGGCAGACGGAGCGTGAAATGATTCAAATTGTTGGCGAAAAGTGGATGGGCAAGTTAAACATTTTGAATCACTCACCACTTGTGGAAGATGCCGTTTTACTGGGGCAGACCACACGGGGCACACCTGTAGAGGTCTATCGACCGGTTATAGAGGCGGAGCTCCGAATTGCAACGGGAAACATCGAACCCCATTGGTTGGTGGGAATGTCAGGTGGACTAAAGGCCTTGATGCCAGGCGTGGCAAGCGAACGGGCGATTCAGGCCCACCATGCATTGAGCAGGGAATATCAGGTACAGCCTGGGATGGTAGAGAATCCTCTTCGTGACGATCTGGAAGAGTGGCAGCAGTTTCTACCCATTCACTTTCTCTTCAATACGGTGGTCAATCCACAGCGCCAGATCATGGCGGCAGTAAGCGGTGATCCGCTGGCAGCGTTCCGTAAAGGCGTTGAACTGGCTAAGCCGTATTTCTTTCATCCTATGCCTCCACCATTTGAGGTTACAGTCGCATCAGCTGGTGGCACTCCCAAGGATATGAATCTTTATCAGCTCATCAAGAGCTTGCAGAATGCCAGTCAGATTACCAAGAAGGGCGGTGTCATTGTACTGGTTGGGGAATGCGGTGAAGGGTTTGGTCATCCTGCCTTTCAAGAATGGGTGGAGCGTCACCAACCTGGAGAATATGAGAAGGTGAAGCCTGAATTTCGTCTAGGCTGGCACAAGGTAGAACAGTTGGAGCAGCTGGCGAAGGAGTATCAAATCTATCTATATAGCGCCATGGCTCACGCTTTCGTAGATCTTCTACCCATTACGGGATTAACCCATTTGAATCTTCAGGAGTTTGCCTGGTATCGCAGAGCAAGGCGGGTTGCTGTTTTACCTCATGCTTCACTTACCTTTTTTCATAATCAGTAGAAGTAGCGTCATCGTCTAAAGGAGGATGAATAGATGGGCTGGGATGGATGGCCTTTTGTGCGGATTGCAACAATTTTTGTTGCCCTTGCTTTTCTTGTCATAGGCTTTCAGGTTACGCTCTTTCACTATCGGCAAAACTTTCATCATCGCTCTATGTGGTTGCCAGTCATTTCAGCACCGTTGATTTTTCTCACGGGTCTCATCTACAGCTTTTGGCTAACTAACTGGAGCTATTATCTTTACCTCATCTTGCTTTGGATCGGTCTTGTGGATGGGGTGGTGGGAGCTTTCTTTCATATCCGTGGGGTCCGAATTCGTGTCGGTGGCTGGACCCTACGTAATCTATTGATCGGGCCTCCCATCTTTCTTCCCATGATGTTTGGTGCCTTGAGTATCCTCGGTCTACTCGCAGTTTGGTGGAGGTGAAGCATGGCTATGCAGAAGCATTACCCAACCTATGATGTATTGGAGCAGATGGATCATTGGGATGATCATACTCAGAAAATTGTTCAAAAAAGATTGGAGCCACTTCATCAGCTTCGCTTCTTCCGACCAGAGCAGATGACCCTTCTTATGGAGCTGGCAGCGCGACTCACAGGCGATCCTCGTCCTGAGATCGGTCAGTATATTGTGAAGCATCTGGATCAAAGCTTAGCGAAGGATGCTGGTGAGGGGGAACGCCATGTGAATTCACCTCCCCAGGCTCAACTGATCCGTGAAGGATTGAATGCGCTAGAACAGAGTACTGTTGCTCATCTTCTTGCACCCTTTGCAGGTCTTCAACCTGAGCAGCAGCGGAGTATCTTGAGCATGATTCAAGGTGGAATGACACCTTATCCTCAGTACTGGAAGCATGTGGATCCAACCATCTTTATGAAAAAATTAGTCCAGCTTGTCATTGAAGCCTATTACTCGCACCCCCATGTCTGGTCGGATATCGGCTATGGGGGTCCGGCCTATCCAAGGGGTTATGTAAGGACAGAACTAGGACAATTGGATCCATGGGAGGCGAAGCGGAAGCATGCTGAAGAGAAAATACGCGAATGAAGAAGTGGATGTACTCATTATTGGTGCAGGGGCAGCAGGTGGCGTACTGGCGAAGGAACTGGCAGAAGCCAACCTGAAGGTGGTGGTATTGGAGGCAGGTCCTTTTCGTGATCCTCAGAAGGATTTTGCCAGTGATGAATTAAGCATGAAGCGTTTAGGCTGGGAGGATACACGACTGGTCGCTGGGAAGAATCCCTTAACCATGGGACATAACAATTCAGGCCGCGGTGTAGGTGGGGGGACGGTTCACTTTACTGGCGTCTTTTTGCGTTTTCAGGATATTGATTTTCGTGCTCGGACCATGGATGGTGTCGCTTGGGATTGGCCCATAAGCTATGAGGATCTAGAGCCGTACTATACACAGATCGAGCAAGAGATTGCTGTGTCAGGACCAAAGCATTTCCCTTGGGGTCATTTTCATGGTCCCTATCCTTATCCAGAAAGGCATCCCCTCAGTCCCAATGCCGATCTTTTTATGAATGGTTGTGAAAAGCTAGGGATTCAAGCCACACCCACTCCCCTTGCTATTCTTTCTGCCCCGTATGATGGTCGTCCACCTTGTATTAATCGGGGCTTCTGTAATCAAGGCTGTATGCCCAATGCCAAGTTCTCCACCTTAATTCACCATATTCCCAAGGCGATGAAGGCCGGTGCGGAAGTCCTAGCTGATTGTATGGTGACACAGATTCTCCTCGATCAAGATGACAAAGTACGTGGAGTAACATTTGTCCACGATGGCATCACCTATGAGCAGTCAGCGCGCATTGTGATTCTCTCTGCTTATGCCATCGAATCGCCTCGCCTATTATTGCATTCCGCTACGACACAATATCCGCAGGGATTAGCCAATACCAGTGGCTGGGTGGGGAAGGGTCTCATGACCCACAGCAGCCATGATGTCTATGCTAAATTTGCAGACGAGGTTCGGCTGTATAAAGGAACGCCAGTATTGGCCAGTACCTTAGATTTTTACAGGACCGATGCCAGCAGAGGATTTGTGAGGGGGTATACGATCCATGCCCATGGGGTGAGACCGGTAGCGATGGCGCAAGGCTTGGCAAGAACCCATGGATTATGGGGAGAAAAACTCCAGCAGGTGATGCTGGATTATAATTTCTATGGTCGCTTAACCATGGTTGGTGAAGTCTTACCACAGGTCCATAACAGTGTCACCTTGGCGGATGAGGTGGATGAGTATGGAATCCCGCGTGCCCGTGTCTCATTTAGTTATAGTACGAATGATGAACGGGTGATTCAACATGGTGTCGCTACCATGTCTACGATTTTGGAAGCGGCAGGTGGTAAAGTGGAATATGTGGTCGATGATACAGCCCATCTCATGGGGGGCTGTCGGATGGGAGAAGATCCGGAGGATTCTGTGGTAGATGGGTACTGTCAGAGCCATGATCATCCCAATCTTTTTATCTGCGATGCTAGTGTCTTTGTTACCTCTGGTGCAGGCAATCCCACGAATACGGTGATGGCCATTGCCCTACGAACAGCAGAATATATTAAGAAGCATATCCGCTCCGGACAACTTCCGTCACAAACTGTTTAAGAATTTGCTGTGTGAATTCAAGTAATTGTCATACTTGCTTTAACTCTCCTCTCCTTGAGTGTAGTAAAATATGGGTGAAGAAACATGCCAATCATCCGGATGAATGGCCCATATGAACTCCGAGTCTATTGAACCTGTGGATCCGTCTATGGTTCATAGACCGATAGGGTATGTGTGGAAACGCATGTGCCTCCCGCTGGAAAGGAGTGAACAATGAAGATCAGCTCGTAACAGGTTGTTCCTTTCCATTTGCAAAGGACAACCTGTTTTTTGTTATCCGAAGCCGTCAACTTAAATAAGGAGTGAAGTAGCTTGAAACAATCATGGATGAAAAAATTCGCACTGATTTTTACAGTGATCTTACTTATTAGCACGCTTGCTGCTTGTGGACAGAAGGATGATGCTCCGAAGGAGAATGAAAACACAGCCCCAGCTGAAACAGAAGAACCCATTGAATTAATGGTATCTGCCGCAGCTAGTTTAACCGATGCGCTCAACCAGATTAAAGCAGATTTTGAAGCAAGTCATGATCATGTAACCATCACTTTAAATATGGCCAGTTCAGGTAAGCTCGCACAACAGATTGAGCAAGGTGCACCTGTGGATATTTTTATCTCTGCCAATCAGTCATTTATGAATGACCTTGAAGAAAAAGCCTTGATTGATTCTGCTACCCGTGCGGATGTGGTAGGAAATGACCTTGTGTTAATCACGCAAGCAGATCGCACGGAATTACCAGCTACATTGGCTGATCTTGCAGATGAACAATATGGTCAGCTTGCTATTGGTGAAATCGAGACCGTTCCTGCTGGAAAATATGCAAAGCAAAGCTTAGAAGCAGCAGGGATCTGGGAACAGCTTCAAGAGCGGATCATCTACACCTCCAATGTACGACAAGTTCTTACCTATGTAGAATCTAAGAATGTGGATTATGGCGTGGTATTTGCTAGTGATGCTGCCATCTCCGATCAAGTTCAAGTTGTCTCCACAGTGGATGAAGGGCATGATCCCATCCTCTATCCAGCAGCTGTAGTTGCCAACAGCACCCATGCAGAAATGGCTCAGGAGTTTATTCAATACCTACTAGGTGATGGTGCAGCCACCTTGCAATCCTATGGCTTTCGCCAACCCTAAGAGATTATGAGATAAAAAGCTAGGTAGATCATTACAAGGGGGAGACGAATCGTGCTAGACCAAGTGAATATGACACCCTTTCTTCTCTCATTAAAAATTGCAGGCATGGCTACATTGATCGTCTTTATGATCGGGGTAGCATTGGCTCACTGGATGGCCCGCCATCAATTCTTTGGAAAGAGCTTCATCGAAGCCCTTGTTACCCTACCCCTTGTCTTGCCTCCTACCGTTGTAGGCTTCGGCTTACTCATTCTGTTTGGGAAAAATGGAATGATTGGCAAGTGGCTCGATGATTGGTTTGGTGTACAGGTGGTTTTTACTTGGGTGGCAGCAGTGATTGCCTCTGTGGTCGTCTCTTTTCCACTCATGTATCAGAATGCAGTTGCTGCTTTTCAGCAGGTGGATCGCCGGCTAGAATCAGCTGCACTTCTCATGGGGGCATCACGTCTCCATGTTTTTCGCACCATTACCTTTCCCTTAGCGTGGCCTGGCCTATTGGCTGGTTTGGTCCTTACATTTGCCCGTGCGCTAGGCGAATTTGGTGCTACCCTGATGCTAGCTGGCTATATTCCAGGACGGACGGATACCATGCCATTGGCCATCTATTTTGCCGTAGAGTCAGGGCATATGGATCTAGCTGCTTTTTGGGCGATTATCATCGTTACCTTTGGCTTAAGTATTATCATGTGGCTTAATTGGTGGAGTAAGAAAAATATCCAACGCTACACACAACAGGAAGGGAGGGGATAAGATGTTACAGGTCCAGATTGTGAAGCAACTTACGCAGACGGTATTACGTGCTAATTTTACTGTGGAGAATGAAATTGTGGTTCTGTTCGGTCCATCAGGAGCAGGGAAAACTACCATATTAAACAGTATTGCTGGTTTGGTTCATCCTGACCAAGGGAAAATCATCTGCAATGATCAGGTATTCTTCCAACGATCTGAGGATGGGAAGCATGAGACGCTACCAATTCAGAAAAGAAGAGTGGGTTATCTCTTTCAGGACTATGCTCTCTTTCCCCATATGACTGTGGAACAGAATATCTGCTATGGCTTCAGACGGCGGGAGTATCAACAGGTGTGTCAGCATGTAGATCATCTTGTCTCCACCCTTCATATCGGTCATCTGCTAAAGAAGTATCCCAATCAAATCTCGGGCGGAGAGAAGCAACGGGTTGCACTTGCTCGAGCTTTAGCTATTCAACCACAAGTCCTACTCCTCGATGAGCCCATGTCAGCGTTGGACCCAGATACACGTTGCCAGTGTCAGGACGAACTACTACGCTTACATCAAGAGTGGCAGATTCCCACCATTCTCGTCACCCATGATCGTACGGAAGCAGAACGGCTCGGCGATCGGATTCTTCATTTAAACGAAGGGGTACTTCATTATGCTAAAGTGGGTGAAAGTGAAGCGCTGGTATATTGAGCAATTAACTCCTTCATGGTAGGATAAGAGAAATAGACGATGAGGGAGGGAGTTAATCGATGAAACGGATTCTCGCAATTTTTGCACATCCCGACGACGAAACCTTCGCATGTGGTGGTTCTCTGACCAAATGGGCTGAGGAGGGAGCAGAGATCACCTTGCTCTGTGCAACGAGAGGCGAAGCAGGACGCCGAATGGGGGATCCTCCGTTTACTACGAGGGAAGAGCTTCCTCAAGTTCGTGAAGCAGAATTACGACAGGCCTGTGAGGTAATGGGTGTTCAGTATCTTCATTTCCTCGATATTAAGGATAAGGAAGTGGAGCTTCATGAGCCAGAGCCACTCACTTCCATCTTACGAGACTGGATGGAGCAACTGAAGCCGGATCTGGTTGTCACCTTTGGGCTACTGGGACGGTTCAATTATCATGCTGATCATCGTGCGGTCTCCCGCTGTGCAACGGAAGCGTTCATGAGTAGCTCCCATCCCTGTATGCTATACTATCCGCTCTTTCCTGCAGAATGGGAGAAAGCTAGTGAGCTAGGACTACAGCAGAAGGATCTGGTCCGTATCGAGATTACGGATACTTGGGAGAAGAAGGTGACTGCACTGCAAGCACACCGCACACAGATGGAGCAGGAGAAGTGGCTATGGCAACGGGATTCAGCACGAGAGAGGATTGCCATGTTTGAAGCATTCATTCCTGTCATTCATCCCAAGCTAGAAAAATAGTCTTAAAAAGCCCAACCTCCCATGGGCTTTTCAATATTTAAAAGAAGAGACAGAAAATTATAAAATATAGAACATTTCAGTTGATTTTTTTCTGCAACATGCTTTATGATGAGATCAAAGAGAGGGAGAAGAAGGGAAATAGGTTCTTCTTCATTTTTTTAACCAATAATGAATGAACATTCATTCAAAAATTAAAGCTGGATGGAGAAGCAAGAAGGGGGAATGAGAATGAGAGCGATCCGTCGTGTTGTGGTGATTGGCTCTGGTGTCATGGGATCAGGGATCGCAGCACACCTAGCCAATGCAGGGTTGATAGTAGATTTACTCGACATTGTACCACAGAGTCTCACAGCCAAAGAGGAGCAAGCAGGCTTAACATTGGAGGATCCAAGGGTTCGTAATCGCTTGGCAGAAGAGGCGAGGCAGCGCTTATTACAGACCAAGCCAGCGCCTCTCTTTACACCTGCTCACTTGAAGCGAATTGAAGCAGGTAACTTGGAGGACCATCATGAACGCTTGCAACAGGCCGATTGGATTATTGAAGTGGTTGTGGAGAAGCTGGAGGTAAAGCAAGTTATCTTTCAATTGGTGGATGAGTGGAGAAAACCAGGAAGTATTGTGAGCTCCAATACCTCAGGGATCTCCATCGCTGCTATGGCAGCTGGTCGAAGCGATGATTTTCGTCACCATTTCTGCGGAACTCATTTCTTCAATCCTCCGCGCTATCTGAAATTATTGGAAGTGATACCCACAGAGGAGACGAAGCCAGAGGTCGTTCAATTCATCCGTCAATTCGCTGAGCAGCGTCTTGGTAAAGGTGTAGTCATTGCTCGTGATACGGTGAATTTTATCGCCAATCGGATCGGAACCTATGGGCTTCAAGTAACGATCCAGGCCATGGTGGAAGGTGGCTATGGCATCGATGAAGTGGATGAGGTAACAGGTCCGCTTTTAGGTCGCCCTAAGAGTGCCACCTTCCGTACCTTGGATGTGGTTGGTCTAGATACGTATGCCCATGTGGCCAATAATGTTCACCTCCATGTGGAAGATGAAGCAGAGAAACAGGTCTTTTGCTTACCGACATTTGTCCAGACCATGATCAGTAATGGCTGGTTGGGTGCCAAAACTGGTCAAGGCTTTTATCAAAAAACACGTGGGCAAGCCGGGAAAGAGATTCTCGTCCTCAATGTGGAGAGCATGGAGTATCGACCGCGTCAACGGATGCAAGCACCTTCCATCAACAGAGCGAAGCAGGCGAAGACCTTAGAAGAGAAGATTCGAATTCTTGCTTATAGTGAGGATCGTGCAGGAAAATTGGTTTGGGAGGTATTAAAATCCACCTTGCTCTATGCGGCAAGTAAGGTTGGGGAGATTGCGGAGGATCTTCATAGCATCGATCAGGCCATGCGTTGGGGCTTTGGCTGGGAGCTTGGCCCCTTTGAAGTCTGGGATGCCCTCGGTGTGGTGAAGAGTGTGGAACGGATGCAAGCAGAAGGAGAAGTGATTCCCACCCTCGTTAAAGAGCTGTTAGCATCAGGTCAGACTAGTTTTTATCAAAGAAACATTGGAACGACTCACTTCTTTACGAAGGGTGCTGGTTTGCGCGAGATTGAGCATGATCAGCGAGTGATCAATCTCGAAGCATTGAAGGAAAAAGGACGGGTGATTACGCGGAATGCAGGTGCTACGCTCCTTGATCTAGATGATGGCATCGCATTGCTGCAGTTTACTTCACCTAATAATGCATTAGGGCTTGATGTGATTCAGCTGATTCACCAAGAGCTTCCCAAGCTGGAGGAGCGATATCGTGGGCTCGTGATCGGGAATCAAGGAAAACACTTCTGTGTCGGCGCCAATATCGCTTTGATGCTCATGGAGGCACAGGATGAGAATTGGTTTGAGCTGGAGCAGGTGATCAAAGGCTTTCAACAAGCCATGATGAAGCTGAAGTATAGCAAGATTCCGGTGGTCGCTGCGCCGTTTCAAATGGCTTTGGGAGGCGGTGCAGAGATCAGCTTTCCAGCTGCTCATATTCAGGCTGCTGCGGAGACCTATCTCGGCTTAGTGGAGGTTGGCGTCGGGTTGATTCCTGGCGGTGGAGGGAATAAAGAGGTCCTACTCCGTCTACTGGATACCATTCCTGAAGGGGTAGAAGTGGACCTCCAGTCCTATGTGAATCAAGCCTTCATGTTAATTGCCATGGCGCGGGTCTCTACCAGTGCCCATGAAGCGAAAGCCTTAGGATTACTTCGTCCACAGGATGGGGTCACGATGAATCAAGATTTTCTACTCTATGATGCGAAGCAGAAGGCGATCCGATTAGCAGAGGAAGGCTATGCACCACCGATTCCTCGCAAGATTCCGGTGGTGGGGGAAACGGGCCTTGCTACTTTGGAATTAGGAGCCTATGGCTTTTTACAGAGTGGGCAGATCAGTGATCATGACTATACCATTGCGAAAAAACTGGCTTTTGTCCTCGCAGGTGGACATGTGCCGAAAGGGACGCTTGTAGATGAAGAGTATCTACTAGATCTTGAACGGGAAGCATTTCTCAGTCTGCTTGGGGAAGTGAAAACACAGCAACGCATGCAGCACATGCTGTTAAAAGGAAAGCCTTTACGTAATTAAGAGAGGAGGAGGATGGAATGGAAGAGGTAGTGATTGTCGCAGGGGTTCGCACTCCTGTAGGGAAGGCGAAGAAAGGAAGTTTACGGCAGGTACGACCGGATGATCTCGGTGCTTTGGTGGTGAAAGAGCTACTCAATCGTGTTCCGCAAGTAACAGGAGAGATAATCGAGGATGTGATCCTAGGTTGTGCTTTTCCTGAAGCGGAGCAGGGGATGAATCTCGGTCGAATCGTTGCAGCCCGGGCTAGCTTACCTGCAGCGGTGCCTGGGATCACCATCAATCGCTTCTGTTCATCAGGTCTACAATCCATCGCCTATGGCGCACAGCAGATTATGATCGGTGCAGCGGATGTGGTGATTGCTGGGGGTGTGGAGAGTATGAGTATGGTTCCCATGGGGGGGAATCTACCTTCACCCAACCCCACATTAATGGAGGAATATCCCGAGGTATATATGTCCATGGGACATACGGCAGAAGAAGTGGCTCGTCGCTATGGTGTATCACGTGAGGATCAGGATGCCTTTGCTGTACGGAGCCATCAACGAGCTGCTCAAGCCATTGCAGAAGGACGCTTTGTGGAAGAGATTGTACCTGTGCCCATCGTCGAAAGAAAACGAAAGGCTGATGGAAAATGGGATGAGGTGGTTCATCTCTTCGCGATGGATGAAGGGGTACGACCATCAACAACCCAGGAGGTTTTAGCAGGGTTAAAGCCTAGCTTTCATCCTCAGGGTACAGTAACTGCAGGGAATGCATCTCAGACCAGCGATGGCGCTGCTGCTGTTCTGCTCATGTCAAGAAAGAAAGCTGATGAGCTTGGCGTGAAGCCGATGGGACGTTTTCACTCTTTTGCTGTTGCAGGTGTGGCTCCAGAAGTGATGGGGATTGGCCCTATTGCAGCAGTACCGAAGGCATTAGAGCAGGCAAAGCTCTCTTTGGAGCAAATTGATTTAATTGAACTGAATGAAGCGTTCGCTTCTCAAGCAATTCAAGTGATCCGGAGCTTAGGATTGGATGAAGAAAAGGTGAATGTAAATGGAGGAGCCATCGCCTTAGGTCATCCCCTCGGTTGTACTGGTGCAAAACTGACCGTCTCCTTGCTCCATGAATTACGACGACGCGGTGGACGTTATGGTCTCGTAACCATGTGCATTGGTGGTGGTATGGGCGCAGCAGGTGTCTTTGAATTACTCAACGAGTAAGTGTACACAACTGGATTGCAGATCATGATTCATGAGGAGGAATGGAGAATGAGTCAGTCGATTCGTGAGGGAGTACGTGGTGGTGCGTTTCTCTTACAAGAGGGAGAAACCGATCGCCTTTTTACACCAGAGGATTTTTCTGAAGAGCATAAGATGATTGCTAGGACGGCGGAGGAGTTTGTAACTCAAGAGGTATGGCCCGTTTTGCCAGCCATTGAGGAGCATCAGTTTGACCACTCCGTTCGCTTAATGAAGCAGGCAGGGGAGCTCGGACTATTAGGTGCTGATGTCCCTGAAGAATATGGTGGCATCGGACTAGATAAGATCAGCTCTAGTTTAATCACAGAGAAGTTTGCATTGAGTCGCTCCTTTGCCCTAACCCAAGGTGCTCATGTGGGGATTGGGAGTCTTCCCATCGTTTACTTTGGAACAGAGGAACAGAAGACGAAGTATCTCCCTAAGCTAGCAACAGGGGAATATATAGCTGCCTATGCGCTGACAGAGCCAGGCTCTGGTTCAGATGCTTTGGGTGCAAAAACCTCAGCGCGACTCTCAGAGGATGGAAAGTATTATATCCTAAATGGGGAAAAGCAGTGGATTACCAATGCTGGCTTTGCGGACCTCTTTGTGGTCTATGCAAAGGTGGATGGTGAGCAGTTCAGCGCCTTTATCGTTGAGCGCGCCTATGAGGGGGTATCCACAGGACCTGAGGAGAAGAAGATGGGGATTAAGGGTTCCTCTACGCGTACCTTGCTCTTGGATGAGGTGAAGGTACCGGTGGAGAATCTCCTCGGTGAAGTAGGACGTGGCCATGTGATTGCTTTTAATATCCTCAATATTGGTCGTTTTAAGCTTGGTGTGGGATGTGTCGGGTCCTCGAAGCGTGCCCTTGAGGTGGCGGTTCAATATGCGAAGGAGCGGAAGCAGTTTCAGACTCCCATTATTCAATTCCCTTTAATTCAAGAGAAGATCGGGAGGATGGCTGCCAACACTTACGCATTGGAGAGTGCCATCTATCGGACAGCAGGATTAATGGAGGATGCCCTATCTGATGTAGAAGTCAATGATGGGCAAGGGGTGGCAGCAGCCATTGCCGAGTATGCCATGGAATGCTCCATTACCAAGGTATTAGGGTCAGAGATCTTCGATGGGATTGCCGATGAAGCAGTACAGATCCATGGTGGCTATGGTTTTATGGCAGAGTATGAGGTTGAAAATATGTATCGTGATTCGCGGATCAATCGAATCTTCGAAGGAACCAATGAGATTAATCGCTTGTTGATTCCCAATACCTTGGTGAAGAAAACACTAAAAGGAGAATTGCCATTCCTTCAAGCAGCCACGCGTATCCAAGAGGAGCTGCTGACTTATATTCCTTCCTTACCAGGAGATGAGCCATTGGCCCAGGAACAGAATATGATCGAGAATGGGAAAAAGCTTTTCATTATGTTAGCGGGAACCGCATTACAGAAGTATGAGAAGCGATTAGCACAGGAGCAAGAGATTTTGGCTCGTGCTGCTGATGTGGTAATCGAAATCTATGCCATGGAGAGTGCGTATCTCCGTACAATGAAAGCCATCCATCAGCATGGTGAAGAGAGGGAAGCGTTGAAAATCAATCTGACCCGAATCTATATCCACGAGGCATTTCAACGAATTGAACAAACATTACGGGAAGGTCTTGTATATATGGAGGATGGAGATATGCTCCGCACCATGTTAAGTATGGTGAAGAAGTTGACAAGAACAGAACCTGTCAATCTCATTACCTTACGCCGTCAGGTTGCCCAAGCCATGGCAGAGCAGGAAAAATACCTGGTGTAATCTTGCTTAGAATATCTTGAGTTGCAGGATAATCCATGCAATAATAAGTAGAAAGAGGGAGGAGGTTGTAAGTAACGACTTACACCTCTTCTTTTCGTACATACAAAGGGAGTGCACAACAAATGGAACGCCTGCGGCAATGGATTGGAGGTCGCCTCATTAAGACGGGGATCGCGGTCTTTATTACATCAGCCATTCTGATCGCCTTTGACTTACCTGTTGTCTATGCTGTTATGGCCACCATCGTCTCCATTGAACCAACCGCAGCTGCCTCTTTGCGCAAAGGGCTGATTCGCTTCCCTGCAGCGGTTCTAGGAGCTGCTTTTGCGCTAACCTTTGATTATTTATTGGGACCCATCCCACTTACCTATACATTGGCTGCGATGGTCACAATCTTTGTCTGCCATCGTCTAGGCTGGGGTGATGGACTCATTGTAGCCACCTTGACGGCCATTGTAATGATTCCTAGTACAACAGAAAACTATACCGTAGCCTTTTTCACACGGATGCTGACCACATTCATCGGAATTGGAGTAGCAACGCTCGTTAATCTGTTCATTTTTCCACCTCGCTTTATGCGATTGCTCTGCAGTCAGGTTCCACTCTTCTGTCAAGAAAGCATTACCCTTTTCGATGAGTGGATTCAATATCTTCTTGGAGACGGTGGTGATGAGCACCAATTACACCAACAGCTCCAAGTGGGAAGAGATCGTTTGCAACAGTTCAATCAATTTCAAGCGTATCAAGAAGAAGAGTGGCGGTATCATCAAAGACAAGATGATGAACATAAGCGGGCAATTGAGATTGAAGAACAGGTTCTACGCTTAAAGCTCTTATATGATTATCTCGGAGTAATTCAACACCTTCAGACGGGACAGTTTTATACGACAGAAGAAAAAAACATGATCCTTGCATATGCAAAGGAGATTGGTTCTTTGTTTTTGGCTCCCTCTAATCAGCGGGGTAGCATGACCCATTCTCGA
This sequence comes from Rubeoparvulum massiliense, assembly GCF_001049895.1. Lineage (GTDB taxonomy): Bacteria > Bacillota > Bacilli > Rubeoparvulales > Rubeoparvulaceae > Rubeoparvulum > Rubeoparvulum massiliense. The sequence goes on along the minus strand of NZ_CVPE01000005.1, from coordinate 91,200 downwards.
GAACTTACTTCGTCAACAGCCTTAGGTCAATTGGTGCTGATGTTGTATGAGAAGCTTTTGAACATGAATAGAGAGACTCTTCCTCCCATCCAAAAGGAGTAGGAAGCGAGAGAATGAGCAACGAAGAATAGGACGATTTCGTCATGGATGAAAGGGTGAAGCAAGCATGGCAGCGATTATTCAAGTAAAGGATTTGCACAAATCATATGGCGATCTTGAAGTGTTAAAGGGGATTAATTGTGAAATTATGGAGGGAGAAGTGGTCTGTATTATTGGACCCTCTGGCTCTGGAAAGAGTACCTTGTTACGCTGTCTCAATTTATTAGAGACGCCTACGAGCGGTGAGATTGTGGTGAATGGCCATGTATTAACCGATCCGAAGGTAGATGATAACCTCGTTCGACGTGAAGTGGGGATGGTGTTCCAACGTTTTAATCTCTTTCCCCATATGACAGTGGTAGAGAATGTGATGCTGGCTCCGAAGAAGGTACTTAATATGCCTGAGGCAGAAGCTCATCGTTTAGCGTTAGAATTGTTACAGAAGGTGGGTCTTGGTGATAAAGCTGAACAGCTTCCCAATCGTCTTTCAGGCGGACAGATGCAACGGGTAGCGATTGCACGTGCCTTGGCGATGAATCCAAAAATTATGCTTTTTGATGAACCAACATCTGCCTTGGATCCAGAGTTGGTAGGCGAAGTGTTGAATGTCATGAAGGAGCTAGCGAAAGAAGGAATGACAATGGTGGTGGTTACCCATGAGATGGGGTTTGCTCGTGAAGTAGGTGACCGCGTGCTATTCATGGATTATGGAAAGATTCTAGAAGAAGGGGAACCATCTGAACTATTTGCCAATCCCCAACATGAGCGGACCCAAGAATTCCTTAATAAGATTCTTTAGGATTGATGAGGATTCCGTAGGATAGATGAGGAGGAAGTAAATTGCAAGCAGAAGGAATCATTCAGCGTCTTAGCCATCAATATGCTGATCCAGTTGAGTATTATTTAGCCCTACAGGATGAGGAAGTTTCTTTAAACGAAGTGATCGGTCACCCGATTAAAATCCAATATGCCCACGCAATCTCTTGTATTGCATGTGGTCGATCCATTAAAAAAACGTATAATTCTGGTTATTGCTATCCTTGCTTTCAGAAGCTACCAGAGAATGACCTCTGTATTGTAAAGCCTTCCCTTTGTCACTTTGCTGAAGGGACCTGTCGCGACTCAGAGTTCGGTGAGCAGCATTGTATGATTCCCCACTATGTTTACCTCGCCATTAGTAGTGGTATCAAAGTGGGGCTAACACGAAAAAACAATGAGTTAAAGCGTTGGATCGATCAAGGTGCAGTTCGGGCTATTCCCATTGCAGAATGTACTACGCGTAAGCGTGCTGGTGAATTAGAGCTTTTCTTAACCGACTATCTCCCTGATAAAACCAATTGGCGGAAAATGCTGAAGGGCGAGGTAGATGAAGCGGATCTCTTTCAGCTTCGGCAGGAGCTCACTGCGATCATTCCTGAAGAGTTCCAGCAAGATTTGCTAACAGTAGACGAGATCACTGAGATTACCTATCCTCAGCTTGAGCAGTTAAAAAAGATTCAATCCATTCAATTAGATAAGCAGGATGAGATTGAGGATCGCTTAATCGGTATTAAAGGTCAGTATTTAATCCTAGAGCATGGCGTCTTCCATGTACGAAAGCATGCCGGCTATCATATCCAATTTTCTTGGGAATAGTTGTTGTTAATCATTAAATTAAAATAATTATTAAAAGGTATTGACTATTACTTTTGCCTGATGGTATTGTATACATAAGAAGGTAAAATTTGAGTTATACTTGAATGGCTCTCTCTTATGTTTACAAATACCAAAGGAGGTTTTACATATGGCAGAACGTATGGTTGGTTTACCAGCACCAAAGTTTGAGATGGAAGCCTACATGCCCAATGGTGAATTTAGTAAGGTTTCTCTTGATGATTATAAGGGGAAATGGTTGGTTCTCTTCTTCTATCCTTTGGACTTTACTTTCGTATGTCCTACGGAGATCACCGCTTTGAGTCAAGCTTATGACCAATTCAAAGCTTTGGATTGTGAGATTGTGGGCGCTTCTACTGATTCGAAGTTTAGTCATAAGGCATGGGTAAATATGCCTGTGGATCAAGGTGGTTTAGGCCATATTCATTTCCCATTAGGTCAGGATATTACCCATGAAGTATCCCGTAACTATGGTGTTCTCATTGAAGAAGCTGGAGTTGCTCTACGCGGTCTCTTTATTATTGATCCAGAAGGCGTTCTCAAGTATTCCGTGGTTAATCATAATGATATCGGACGTTCCGTAGAAGAGACTCTCCGTGTCCTTCAAGCTCTTCAAACAGGTGGTCTTTGCCCAGCAAACTGGAAACCAGGTCAAAAAACACTGTAAACGATTCGTAATGCAAGGCATTATAATGATTGAAACAAAGAAGGCCCAGGTGGAGTCCAAAAAACTCTATCAGGGCTTGTTTTCATAACGACTGAAAAGATTATCCATTTAGATGCCACCTATGGTATATTGAAAGAGAATAGAAAGTTAAAGAGAATAGAAATGGGTAAAGTAATTGTGAAATGATTAGAGGAGGTATTGGGATGAACGTACCAAAGGAATTAAAGTATACAGATGAGCATGAGTGGGTGCGTGTAGACGGAGCGAAGGCATATATTGGGATCACTGACTTTGCCCAAAGCGAATTGGGGGATATTGTCTTTGTGGAACTACCAGAAGTGGGGACTAAGCTGGAGCAAGGTGCTTCCTTCGGTAGTGTGGAGTCAGTAAAGACAGTTTCTGAACTCTATGCACCTGTTAGCGGTACCGTGGTAGAGGTGAATCAGACTCTTGAAGACAGCCCAGAGTTAGTCAATGAAGCACCTTATGAAGCCGCATGGATGATCGTTGTGGAGATGGATGATCCTTCACAGGTTGCAGACTTGTTAGATGGGGCTAAATACGAAGCTCATATCTCAGAAGAATAAGGGAAATACTAACTCCATGGAGGGATAGCCATGGAGAATAAACTTCGTATTGATGTTACGCCTTATTTAGAGGGTAGAGTTTCCAATGAAAGCATTCTATTGTATTTTCGTGGGGAGCGGGTCGCATCCATTCCCCTTCAGTGGGAGCATGTAGATACCTTACAGCATCCGAACTTTCAGAAGGTGGGGAATCGGATCTATTTTTGTTGTAAGGATGAGGAGAATCCAGCTAGCTATGCAGAGCATTGCGATTTAGGTTGGTGTTAAGGAGCGCGCGAAGGCGCGCTTTTTTTGTGTGAATACATATTGGAGTAGACTGGATGAATGAAGAAAATGGATGCATGGTTTGGCCAATATTGATAAAATAGCTTAAGACATCACTATTGTGGGGGAGAATAGACTGATGAGTTATTTACATGATATGCGAACGGAGTTTCAGGGTTATTCTCGAAACATACGCCTCTTCTTTTTGGGAAATTTTTTATATCAGACGGGTATGGCCATCTATACCATCATCTATAATCTTTATATTCAAGCCTTAGGCTATTCCAATACAGTGGCTGGCTCCATCGTATCCTATCAATCATTGGCCTCGGCTCTTATTCTTATCCCCATTGGGATGCTGAGCGATCGGATTGGCCGTAAAAAGATTCTGGTCATCGGTGGCTGGCTGGTTGCTGCTAGCTTTATCTTCCGTGCAGTCATTGAGCAGGAGAGTAGTCTGCTCATTTTTGCATTTATGACAGGTATTTTTTCTGCTTTCGTTGTGGTTCCATCCATCCCTCTTCTTGCGGAGAACTCACGGATTGAGCAACGGGCGATGCTCTTCAGCTATAATTTTGCCATCGTCATGGTAGCCCAGGTCCTCGGCAATCTAGTTGGTGGGTTATCAGCTGATCTTTTTCAATGGCTCGGGCTTTCGACAGTGCTTAGCTATCGGATTACGCTCCTGATCGGGACGGCATTATGCTTAGCATCATTGTTTCCTTTTCAATGGATTCAAGAGGCGCATCGTACAAAGACCATGGTGGCCAATCTTTCTATCCTGAAGGGGTTACGTAGAATTTGGGAAGGAGAACGCCAGCCCCTCAAGGTGATCTTCTATTATGGTATTGTCCAGTTGTTCATTGGTTTGGGTGCAGGTTTAGTTTTCCCTTACTTCAATCTCTATTTCCATGATCGTTTTGCTGTGGATAACTGGGTAATTGGATTGGTTGCCGCATTAGGTCAGGCAGTAACAGCAGTTGCTATGATGATGGGTCCTTTTCTTGCACGGCGTTGGGGCGACGTGAAGATGGTGGTTATCTTACAGTTAAGCTCCGTTCCTTTTTTACTGATGACTGGATTTACCACCGTTCTTTTTTGGGGCATTCTTGGCTATCTATTCCGCCAGATCTTTATGAACGCAGGCGATCCGATTAAGCAATCAGTCTTTATTGGCTTGGTGGATGATCGTCACAAAGGGCTGGCTAATAGTGTTGCTCAGATGGTCTCGATGATTGGTTATGCAGCGATGGGCCCAATTAGTATGAGGATCGTAGTGGAGAATGGGGCATATACCGGTTACTTAAAAGTCTTTGTCATCGCTTCCTTCCTTTATGTGATGGGTTCCATTCTCTTTTATTTCGCATTTAATAAACGTGTACAAGGTGCTGCTAAGGTTAAGGCTTAGCAGCATTACTTTTTCACGATTAATAAAGCGTTCCAATAGAAGTAAAACGTGATAAAATATTTAGAGACACGAAATTGATCGGAAGGGGAAACACCGATGGGTTATTTGCTTGAACTACGTAGTGAATTTCAGGGGTACTCTCGGAATATACGCCTCTTCTTTTTAGGAAACTTCTTAAACCAGGTGGGTATGGGGATCTATGCCATCATGTACAATCTCTATATCCAGGCCTTGGGTTATCCCAATACTGTCAATGGTTCGATTATCTCCATTCAATCCTTGGCGTCTGCATTGATCTTAATCCCCATAGGAATGGTCAGTGACCGAGTGGGACGAAAAAAGGTGATGCTAATCGGTGGCTGGTTGGTTGCTATCAGCCTACTATTTCGGGCGATCTTTGAGCAGGAGAACACCTTACTCATCTTTGCTTTTATGACGGGTATATTTTCGGCGTTTATCTCTGTGGCGTCCATTCCTTTATTGGCAGAGAATTCTCGTGTTGATCAACGGACTACCCTGTTCAGCTATAATTTTGCCATCGTGATGGTGGCCCAGGTTCTAGGTAACCTTAGTGGGGGACTATTGACTGATTTTTTTCAATGGTTTGGGATTTCACCGATTTTTAGCTATCGAATCACCTTACTTTTTGGTACATTTTTATGTATAAGTGCGATGATTCCTTTACTGATGATTGCTGAGAAGCCACAGGAGCAAAGTTCGCTTTCAACTGTTGCAATGTTCAAACAGCTTCTGCGTGATTGGAGTGAAGGGCAAGCCCAGCTGAAGATTATCTTTCTCTATGGAATTGCCCAATTAATCATTGGTTTAGGCTCTGGCCTCGTCATTCCCTATTTAAATCTTTATTTTCATGACCGTTTTGCTGTGGATAATTGGGTGATCGGGATGGTCGTCTCCTTGGGGCAAGCTGCCACAGCTGTGGCCATGATGATGGGGCCATTCTTTGTACGACGCTGGGGTGAAGTGAAGACCGTGGTGGTGCTTCAATTAACCTCCATCCCCTTTCTTTTGCTTACTGGCTTCACCACCAACTTTTATTTGGCAGCTCTTGGCTTCTTTTTAAGACAGGCTCTTATGAACGCAGGCAACCCGATTCAGCAAGCTCTCATTATGGGTGCCATCGATGATCGCCATAAGGGGCTAGCCAATAGCGTAGGTCAGATGGTCTTTATGGTAGGATGGTCATCCATGGGACCATTAAGTACTACAATTGTGGTGCAACAGGGTGCTTACTGGGGCTATGTAACTGTATTCTCCATCACTTCTTTCCTTTATGTTGTAGGCTCATTATTTTTCTATATGGTCTTTTACAAGCGACTAGGACTAGGACATAAGCAGGTAGTGAAAGAAGAAATATAAGCGACCCCCATAAAATCAAAAAAAAAAACGAATGTATATGATAGAGGTGAAGGCAGTGTGGCGAAGGCTCAAGAGAGGAGAGTCGTCTTCATCTTCTAAGTCTGTGGCCTTAGAAGAACAAGTGTTACAGATTCAGGCCGGTGATATGCGGCTCCGAACCCATATTCTAAGAGATTATCAACCCTTTGTTTTACGAATTGCTTCCCAAGTCTGTGGCCGCTTTATATCGCGGGAGCATGACGATGAATTTAGTATTGGCTTAGAAGCACTCAATGAAGCCCTAGATCAATATAATCCAGACCGTTCTCCCTCTTTTTTAGCTTTTGCTGAAATGGTGATCCGGAGACGGATCATCGATTATCTTCGACAGAAAGAACGGGAAGAACGACCGGTACTTTCCCTTCAAGATGAAGAGGAAAAAACAAGCTTGGTAGATGAACATGCAGTTCTTACATATCAACTTCAGCAAGACCAAGATGCACGGGCTCAAGAGATTTATCAACTGGAAGAAGAATTGCAACAGTTTAGTATAACATTTGAACAGTTGGTTGAGCGGGCTCCCAAGCATCAAGATTCGCGTCAACGCGCGAAAGAAGTAGTGCAATTAATGATCGCTAATCAAGCATGGGTCGACTATTTTCGACGGACGAGACAGTTACCTTTAAAAGAGCTAGAGGAGCAGGTTCATATCAGTCGAAAAACCTTAGAACGACAACGTAAATATATTTCTGCAATGCTGGTGATTATCACCGGGAATTATCCAAAGCTACAGGCTTTTTTACAACTACCTGGGAAAGGAGGGAGCAGTGATGACTCAAGGATGTGTATTGAAAAAGCAGAAGAAATGGATCATCATCATGACCACTGATGGAGAGGTACTCCGGATACCTAATAAGGGGTCAACATATCAGGTAGGTCAAATCGTTCAGCTCTCTCCAATCCAGCTTGCTGCATCAAGGGAGGAGCATTCTACTCAACATTTCCGTAACTGGAAAAAGGCAATTCCACTGGTTGTTGCAGCTGTGCTCTTTTTAACATTGGCGACTTGGATCAGCACCTTCCAACCCATTGGTGAAGTAGCTGCATACGTTACATTGGATGTGAACCCAAGCATTGAAATCGGCGTAGATGATCGACAGCGTGTCGTGAATTGGACCCCTCTGAATAAGGATGGGGAGCAGCTTTTACAGAACGCAAAGGTACGTAAGGGGATAGAGCTCCAATCGCTCTTACAACAACTACTTCAGCAAATGCAAGCAGATGGTGTCTTAAAGGATAGTATTCTCTACTCAAGTACAATCTTACCAGACAACAATGATACTCACCTAGAAAGTGCATTAGAAGAAACGTTGACCAGTACATTGGAAAAGCTTAATCAAGATGAAGCAAAATCCATTGTTCCTGTGATTGTTCAAGGTGATAGCTCCATACGAGAAGGCGCATATGAGGAGCAGATCTCAACAGGTCGATATATTCTATATCTTCAAGCCCAAGAGGAAAAGGAAGAGGGAATCACCATTGAAGAATGGCGAGAGATTCCTGTGAAAGATCTGATCACCCATGCAAATTCAAGTCATGATAAGACGGCAGCTTCCCTTGGAGAGAGCGATATTTCTGACGATGAGCAAGGAGATAATCTGGGGATCCTCACTGAGCCTAAGGCTCAGCAAAAGCTGGAAAAGGAACAGAGAAAGCAAGAAGAGAAAGAACTAAAGGAAGAACTAAAGCAGGAAAAGAAAGAACAAGTTAATCCGAAAAATAATAAAGAGAGTCCAAGTCAAAAGGAACAAGATCAAGGCTCAGTCAAGAAAGACAAAGATAAAAAGAACGATAAAGCTGGTCTCGTCGATCCATCACGGAAGGATCAGGAAAAAACCGATAAAAAGCTAGAAAAAGAGTTGGAGAAGCAAAGAAAAGAACAGGAGAAAAAGCAAAAGGATCGTGAAAAAGAGCAGAAGAAATGGGATAATTCATCCAATCGTTTAGATGATGATCAGGATAAACTGGATGATGATGACGATGATGATCATGATGACGACGAAGACGACGAAGACGATGATAATTACGATTACAATGAGGAGTATCGCCATTAATCACATGATTATGATGCTGTGCTGGCTTAGTTGCTGGCACATTTTTTCATGTTTTTTTGTTTGCAGGGGCAAATTAGAATGGAAAAGCTTCGATAATTTGATAAACTAAAGGCAAAACAAATCTTGTTGGAGGCATCCATTATGAATCAACGCTTACCGGTGAAAGCAAAACGTGTAATCCAGAACCCATCTAAGCAATGGATGGAGGCATTTTTAGATGAGCAGAGTAAAGAGGAGGCATCCCTTGGAGAAGAAGGCCAGCTACCGCTTATCTATGTGGAGGATAACTCGACTTTGACACGGGTTCGCCGCATAAGTAGGAATGATGCCCTCTACCTTCAACGGGAGATTCATCACTGGATGGAGCAAGAAGAATTGATCCAGTTAGATCGGCAAATTGGTGCTGGTGAATTTGCTTTTCACGGTCGATTATATCTACCTTCTTCCGAACTCTCTCTTGTGGTTCCATGGGCAACACATTTACCGCTACCAGGAGAGTGGAAGGAGGAACCGCAGATCGTCACCTTCTTTTTACCCCAATATATCCCTGGCCTTGTCTTAGTGGATACTACCATAGGGCTTACCTATATTACAGGAACAAAACAAGGTGAGCAGGTTTCCAAGGCGTTCATGCGGCATGTTCTACAACGATTGAAAGAAAGTAATCATACCGTTGCCTTTCCGTTTCCATTATAATCGAGGAGTAACCAACATCTGGTTAAGGGAGGAAATGAGCTGTGCAAAAGAAAGCAACCATCGAGGTCAGTGAAGGATTCCCATTTTATTTTCCGGAAATAACAGGTGTAGTCACTGTTGAAGCGAAAGGTCAGATCAATATCTGTACCGTGGCTATGCATTCTCACGTATCATTTATGCCACCCATGTATGCCATCTCCTTAGCAAAGGAACGATATACACTTCAGATGATTAAAGAGAGTGGCGAATTTGCCTTCCATTTTATAACCGGTGATCACGCGAGTCGTTTCCGTGAAGCAGGCCTTTATTCAGGAAAGGATATGAATAAGTTTACAACTTTTCATATCCCCATTGTTCCAGGTGTTGCTACGGATGCCCCTATTCTTGAGGAAGCATTCCTATCGTTAGAATGCAAAGTGAAGAATATTGTTTCTGTAGGTGATCATGAGATGGTGATTGGTCAGGTTCTCTATGAGCATTATGACCCCACGATGTATCGGGAAGATGGGGCCCTCCTTCGAGACCATCTCAATGTTGCTGTTCACTTAGGGGGCTTGCAATTTATTCGGGTCGGTGAAGAGAAATAGCACTAAATAATACATATTATCACAGGTAAGGAGGAACAAGGATCACTTTGTTCCTCCTTACTTATTATATATAATAGTATAAAAAGTATTAAAATAGTTATAACCTTTTATTTTTAGAAGGGATATAATATAATGTGATTGAGAATAAATTGAGAAATGTATTGAGAATAAATTGAGAATGAGAGAGAATATCATTATAATAGGTGATGAATGTTAGATGAGACCCAAAAGCAAGGGCCACAAGTTCATCGGATGATAGGAGGAATTATCGATGGCAGCACCACATTTATCAATTCAAGATTTACACGTATCGATCGAGAATAAGGAGATCCTAAAGGGTTTAAATTTAGACGTAAAGGGTGGAGAAATCCATGCGATTATGGGTCCTAATGGGACTGGTAAGAGTACCCTTGCTTCTGCCTTGATGGGACATCCTACTTATCAAGTAACTTCTGGATTAATCTCCCTGGACGGTGCCAATGTATTAGAGATGGAGACGGATGAACGGGCACGGGCTGGTCTTTTCTTAGCGATGCAATATCCCAGTGAAGTAAATGGCGTTAGTAACTCTGACTTTATTCGTAGCGCGATTAATGCTCGCCGTGGTGAAGGAAATGAAATTTCTTTAATGAAATTTATCCGCCTACTCGATGAAAACATGAAGTTTTTGGAGATGGGAGAAGCATTTGCAACTCGCTACCTCAATGAAGGATTTTCTGGCGGTGAGAAAAAACGTAATGAAATCCTACAAATGATGATGTTAAATCCAAGAGTCGCAATTTTAGATGAGATTGATTCTGGGTTGGATATTGATGCTTTAAAAATTGTCGCCAATGGCGTAAACAAAATGCGTAGTGAAGAATTGGGCATGATCATTATTACCCACTATCAACGTTTACTCAACTATATTCAACCTGACTTCGTTCATGTAATGATGCAGGGACGGATTGTAAAATCGGGCGGTCCCGAATTAGCTGAACGCTTAGAGGCAGAGGGCTATGATTGGATCAAGGAAGAATTGGGCATCGAGGATGAAAAGGTGGAAGTACAAGGATAAGGAGGGTTGCCCGATGAGTGTGAAAATGAGTATGCAGGTGGACCAAGAGGCGATCCGTCACTTCTCCGAAAGTCGCATGGAACCAAGCTGGATGACGGAGCTACGTTTAGGTGCCCTAGAGCAGGTCGATCAATTAGAATTACCACTACCAATGAAGACGAAGCTGGATAAATGGAATCACCTTGAAATGATACCGTTTCAGCGTTGGGAAAGTATTAAGGGGGTTGCAGAACTACCTCCGACTGTCCAGCACCTACTTGGGACAGGAGATCAACATCAACCGATTCTAATTCAGAGGGATGCTGCGGTGGTCTATACCTCCATCCCCAAGGAATTACAGGAACAAGGAATTATCTTCTGCAGTATGGAGCAGGCGCTCCGCGAGCACGAGGAGCTTGTTAAGCCCTACTTTATGACAGAAGCAATTAAGACTTCTGATCATCGCCTAACGGCCATTCATGGCGCTTTATGGAATGAGGGAGCTTTCCTCTATGTTCCAAAGAATGTGGAACTCCAAACACCGATTCAAACGGTGCAATGGCTCTCACAAAATGGAGGAGGCCTACTCCCTCATATCCTTGTGGTTACTGAAGCTTATAGTCGTGTGACCTTACTCAATAGTTTTGTTAGTAATGATGAGATTCAGACCGGAATTTACAATGGTGTAATGGAAATCTTTGTGGGTTCAGGCTCTCATGTACAGGTAGGTAATATTCAATTGGGTGGCGAGGGGATTACCTCCTATCTCTATGCCAAGGCCATCGTAGAACGAGATGGGAAGGTGGACTGGCTCGAAGGAGATATGAACCTTGGTGACACCGTTCGAGATGAGATCAGCTATCTCAAGGGTGATGGCTCTGAAGCGCATTCTCGTGCCATTGCCATTGGTCTTGGTGAGCAAAAGGCTAATTATACCACCCATGTTTATCATGTGGGACGCTCTACGCAGAGTGATATCCTTATGAAGGGTGTCCTTCTCGAAAAAGCAACAGTAGCATTCAATGGGATAACGAAGATTGAGAAGGGTGCTTCCAAGTCTAATGGAACACAGAAAGAAGATGTTCTCATGCTGAGCAAGGAAGCACATGGTGATGCCAACCCCATCCTCTTAATCGATGAGGATGATGTCATGGCAGGACACGCAGCAGCTGCTGGACAGGTGGACCAAACCCAGCTTTATTATCTCATGACACGGGGACTAACTCGTACCATGGCAGAACGTTTGATTGTTCTTGGTTTCCTCGCTCCCATTATTGGTGATATTCCCTTGAAAGGTGTACAAGAGCTCCTCAGTTCTATGGTGGAAAGGAAAATCGGATGATGATAGGCGCAGAAATTCGACACTATTTCCCTGTCTTACAACAGAAGGTAAATGGATATCCTTTAGTGTACCTAGACAGTGCGGCCACAGCTCAGAAACCAATTCAAGTTATCGAAGCACTGGATCGTTTTTATAAGGAATATAATTCCAATGTCCATCGAGGTGTTCATACCTTAGGAACAATGGCTACCGATGCCTATGAAGGAGCACGGGAGAAGGTTAGAAAACTCATCCATGCTAAAAGCACCAAGGAGATTATTTTTACAAAAGGCACCACCGCTGCAGTGAACCTCATTGCTCAAAGCTATGGGAATGCCAATGTGAGTGAGGGAGATGAGATCCTCATCACCTATATGGAACACCATAGTAATTTGATTCCGTGGCAGCAATTAGCGAAGCGCACAGGAGCAGAGCTGAAATATATGCCCCTTCAACCAGACGGAACATTAGTGTTAGAAGAGGTAGCTCAATGCATCACTCCGAAGACGAAGATTGTGGCATTGGCCCATGTCTCCAATGTTCTAGGCACGATTAATCCTGTGAAGGAGGTCACTCGTCTTGCCCATGAGGTAGGGGCTATCGTCGTCGTGGATGGAGCACAGAGTGTTCCTCATATGAAGGTGGACGTGCAGGATCTAGATTGTGATTTTCTGGCCTTTAGTGGTCATAAAATGATGGGACCAACGGGGATCGGTGTACTTTATGGAAAAAAGGCACTGCTAGAGCAGATGGATCCCATTGAATTTGGTGGCGAGATGATCGATACGGTAGAATTATACGATTCCACTTGGGCTGATCTTCCTTATAAATTTGAAGGAGGAACGCCAGTGATTGCCCAAGCTATTGGCTTAGGTGCGGCGATTGATTTCCTCGAAGCGATTGGCTTCGCTGAGATTGAGGCCTATGAAAAGAAGCTGGTTGATTACGCTTATCAGCGCTTATCAGAACTAGATGGAATCACGATCTATGGTCCGAAGGAACGAGGTGGACTGGTTACCTTTAATGTAGATCATGTTCATCCTCATGATGTGGCGACCGTATTAGATGTAGAAGGAATCGCAATCCGCGCAGGTCATCATTGCGCCCAGCCATTAATGAAATGGTTACAGGTCTCTTCCACAGCACGAGCAAGCTTTTATATCTATAATACCGAAGAAGAAGTGGATCGCCTGGTTGAAGGCTTAATTCATACAAAGGAGTACTTTACCAATGTCTTTAGATAATCTATATCGCCAAGTGATCATGGAACATTATCAGCATCCAAGAAACCGCGGCCACTTAGATGGTGATGGAGTATTAACGGTTCACTTGAACAATCCCACCTGTGGTGATAAAATCACACTTCAATTACTCGTTGATGACGGAAAAATTTCGGAGATCAAGTTCGAGGGAGACGGCTGTTCCATCAGCATGGCTTCTGCTTCAATGATGACGGCTGCTGTAAAAGGTCAGACCGTTGAGAACGCACTAAAATTTGCAGATCTCTTTTCTCAAATGATGTTAGGGGAAGAGGTTGAGTTGGACGATTTGGATTGGGGAGATATTGAGGCTCTTCAAGGTGTATCAAAATTTCCTGCCCGGATCAAATGCGCTACGCTTGGCTGGAAAGCATTAGAGAAAGGCGTAGGTAGCGAGAGTAAAGAAGAGTAAGGAGGGATTGGAATGGCAAAAGAGATGATTGAGCTAGAAGAATACCAGTATGGTTTCCATGACCCAGACGTTTCCGTTTTTCGCATGAAGCAGGGTTTAAGTCGAAAAGTGGTGGAAGAGATTTCTCGCATGAAGGGTGAGCCTGATTGGATGTTGCAGTTCCGCCTTAAATCCTTGGAGCAGTTCGAGAAAATGCCCATGCCAAAATGGGGCGGTGACTTGTCGGAGCTCGATTTTGATAAGATTACGTACTATGTCAAGCCTTCTGAGACGAAGGGACGTTCCTGGGACGAGGTACCATCAGAGATTAAGAATACCTTCGATAAGCTAGGGATACCAGAGGCCGAGCAGAAGTATCTATCTGGGGTCTCTGCCCAGTATGAGTCGGAAGTGGTTTATCATAACATGCAGGAAGAGCTGGAGAAGCAAGGGGTTATCTTCTCCGATACTGATACCGCCTTACGCGAATATCCTGAGCTATTTAAAGAATACTTTGGAACGGTGGTACCGCCTACAGATAATAAATTTGCTGCGCTCAACAGTGCGGTCTGGTCTGGAGGTAGCTTCATCTATGTACCGAAGGGTGTGAAGGTGGAGGTACCTCTTCAAGCATACTTCCGGATTAATTCCGAGAATATGGGTCAATTTGAGCGGACCTTGATTATTGTAGATGAGGATGCTTTCGTCCATTATGTTGAAGGATGTACAGCACCCATCTATTCCACTGATTCACTTCACAGTGCGGTGGTTGAGATTATCGTGAAGGACCGAGGTCGTGCCCGTTATACCACCATTCAAAACTGGTCCAATAACGTCTATAACCTCGTAACCAAGCGAGCTGTTGCCCACGCTGATGCCACCATGGAGTGGGTCGATGGGAATATCGGTAGTAAATTGACCATGAAATATCCAGCAGTGGTGATGGTAGGACCACGGGCCAAAGCCAATGTACTCTCCATTGCTGTGGCTGGAAATGGTCAGCATCAAGACGCTGGCTCCAAGGTAACCCACCTTGCACCAGATTGTACTTCCACCATCATCTCCAAGTCCATCAGTAAAAATGGTGGGAAGACCACCTATCGTGGCTTGGCGAAGTTCGGTAAGAAGGCACAAGGCTCCAAAGCCAATATCCAATGTGATACCTTGATTCTCGATAAGGAATCTACATCAGACACCATTCCGTTCAACGAGGTACAGAATCAGGATGTCACCTTGGAGCATGAAGCCACTGTTTCCAAAGTGAGTGAGGATCAGCTCTTCTACCTGATGAGTCGTGGCTTAACTCGCCAAGAGGCAACCCAGATGATCGTCATGGGCTTCATCGAGCCATTTACTAAGGAATTACCCATGGAATATGCCGTTGAGATGAATCGATTGATCAAATTCGAGATGGAAGGCAGTATTGGCTGATATCTTCAACCCTCGTCACATTAATGTTGGTGGCGGGGGTATTTATTTTGTTGTGGGCCGCAGGGGGCATGTAGTGACCAACCATTATAGCCTAGGGTAGCTAGGGTAGCTTCGCGGACAGATGGAAACGGCGTATGCAACTTGGTTGACAAAAATTAGCCGTGATGAGTCAGCTGAGGCCATACCCCAATGAAAACTACATATCTTGATACATACCTGAAGTTCCAGTATATTTTTTATAATTTGTACATATGATATAATATTAGTAATTAGTATGGAATTGGGAGGTCATTAAATGGTGAAATTATCGGTTGGATCTAAAGAATTCCAACAAGTGCTTCATAATCTTCGTTTAGAAAATATGACTCTCACCATAGAACTTCAAAGAAAAGTTATCGAAGTCGTAAACCGCAATGAAATAATTACGCCAAAACTCATTCAAAGGATTGTTGCGGATGGGGAAATATAATCCTGAAAATCAAGATGCATATTTATTAAAACATAATTTCTTTGGAGCTACCTCGTATGATGAATTAGAGCAACTGGAAGCAGTTGCTTTTTCTATACGTGCTTCACAATTAGAAAGTAAAGGTTTTGTTTGGTTGCACCCTCTTTCAATTGATACGCTAAAGCGATTGCATTATTTTCTGTTTCAAGATGCTTATCCATTTGCAGGTAAAATTCGAGATGTTCAATTGATGAAGGGACAAACACGATTTTGTCAGGTAGAGTTTATTGAATCAAATTTATATGAATTAATTCTTCAATTGCAAGGGGAATCTGTTTGGAAGTCGATAGAGCAAGCGTCTGAAAGATTAGCTTATTATAAGTCAGAACTTAATATGATTCATCCTTTCCGAGAAGGGAATGGCCGAACGATTCGTTTAGTCATTCGTGAGATTGCACGCAGTCAGGGATACGATTGGGATTTTCAAAAAATTGATCGTCATTATTACATGAAAGCGATGATTCAATCAGTTGTTGACGAATCTCTTTTACGGAAATTATTGAATGAAACCTTGAGCAAGAATTTAACCTCTAATGGCTAAAGCCATATAAATATTCAAGTTAATGAAGAAAAATTATTGCAACTACAACAACAAAAGCAAGTCGTTATTCAACAAATGTTCATCTAACATACAAATAACAAAGCAGCACCTTCCTGTTATTTCTTAGAGGGTGCTGTATCAGTATCAGTAAAAAGGAGATATTCAGTCTATGAATAAAACTAAGTACATAGTTCCTGTGTCAAATTTTTATATTGAATTAGCATTTAAATTAGGTGATTTTATTTATAGTCCTAGTTTTGAATTTTTACAAAAAGGATATGAGGAAGTTTCAACGGATACTTTAACTGAAGAAGAATTCAATGATATTTACATTTATATAGAATCTATTAAAAAATCACATCCACATATTGCTATAAATTCTTCATTCATAATTCTTCAAGACGAATTTATTGAGGTTTCTAGCATTGAGGAATCTTTTTTATTAGTAAATCGTTTATCTGATAAGGCAAATAAATCCCTAGATATCTTTAGAATAAATGAATGTCAAATCGGGAACTATGAAACGCTCCCAGGTATTGCGGGAATTAGTATAGATGGGTTTCGAACTATTTTTCAAAGTAATCCACATACAGGAAAAATTTCTATAGTAAACGGAAAAGTTTCCTTCATGATTAGAGATGGTATTGGATTAAATCCCTTATTAGAACCCTCATTATCAATACATAGTGATCCTTTATACAAATGCCTATTTAGTGATAGAACTGATATTATATATAATACTTGTAGAAATGCTTTACACCGGATTTCAGAAGCAATGTATATGCATAATTTAAATACAGCTTTTATATATTTAGTGAGCACCTTAGAAATGTTAGCTAGTCCAGATTACATTCAATTTAAGAAAGTAAAAACCAAAATACTCCCCTTCATCTCAAAATCTAAGTCAGATTATCACGAACGAGCAAAATACTTAACCGATTTATCTGAGAACAAAAGAACTGAAATTGTTCATAATGGAAAAAACATATTTGATTTATATAGTTCTTTTAATGAAATAAAAAGAGAGATGTTTAAATTGACAGGAATTATTGTACAATATGTTGAAAATGTAATTAAATCGGATTTAAAAACTTATGAAGAATTAGAAAAAAAAAGAAATGAATTGATTTCACTTTTAGGTGTATAACTTATAAAAGCAGGCATACCTATTTTTGTTAGGATATGCCTTTTATCATCACATAATCTAGAAATATTATAATGGATTTTTTAATTGAATCTCCGTGTCTTCACCGTGCCAAGTTGAAATTATAATCCACTTTAAACCATTTGAAGAAATGGCTTTATATCAAATGGTTGACCGGATTTGTTGTTAATAAGTTCGTGCCATTTCGAGCAAAATTAATCAAATTCGAGATGGAAGGCAGTATCGGTTAAGCCAAAAAAGGTGACGGGGAAGTCGTACAAGTCGACTTTCTCGTCACCTTTTTTATGATTGCCAGTCTGAAGGAGTTATTTCTCTTCAATACTGGGCTTTACGGATGTGGATGGTGCAGGAGCTTCTGTAACTTCCTTGAAGGGTGAGTTTTCATACTCTTCACAAATACGGTTGATCAGCTCTTCTGCTTCGTCTTTAATTTTTGTTTTAAATTCCTCGGCTGTTTCTTGTAGTTCTTGCTCAAATTCTTGCTGTTTTCCAAGTAATCTTTGCTGTAACTCATCTTGCTTCTCTTTTAATACTGAATATTGCTGGGAGATATCACCGCGTAGCTCTTTACCTGACTTCGGTGCCAATAGCAAGGCAGCAGTCGCTCCAATAACCCCACCAATCAACGCACCTAAAAAGAAATCCTTACTTTCAATCCGATCATCACTCATGTTTTATTTCCTCCTTCGTTGCTTCATTTATCCTCTGTGCAATCCTTTTCTTTTGACGCCGTTCTCGCCAGACCTTTGCAAGCATTTGAGCTACAGGAATAAGCAGGTTGGATTTTGAGGTTGCCTGTAATGCTGCATCGATTGGCAAGGCTTGTCTCTTTGCCTTGAATGATGCACTCACAGAGTCTAGTTTGGTGTTCACCTTGTTGAGCATCTCTGTGACGGATTTACTCTGTTCCTGCGCCTGTAGGATCACCTGATTCGCTTCTTGAAGGGTATTGGTTGTTTCCTGAACCAGTTGATCCACTTTTTGCTCAATACGCGGTAAGGTCTCATTCCATTGGTTCAATGTAGCTTGCGCTGTTTTTAAGGTTTGTATTACATAGTAGACGAGAAAGACAAAGGCAATGGCTATAACCACAAGACTAAGCTCGGCCCACATCATACCTCCCCCTTCATACTAGATATACCCTGTTGTGTAAATCATGAAACGTCAACTTGGTTTCTTCACCATAACGTAATAATTGAAGAGTACAGTGGGGCATTTCACCTACAAGTCTAAAATCAAGGCTACTTGACCTCGTATGGATAGTTCCTCCATGAGTTTTCTATCCAGCGGTATAAGGCTACCTCCGCTGGTTCAGCAGCAAGGGAGAGAATCCAATAGGAGAGCATAGGATAGTGCCAGCCTGTTGTATCTGCCGAAGAAGGGATGGGAGGCATGGTGGGATGACTATGGATCAGGCCGATCCATTCTTGTTTGCGCTCACAGATTTTATGCAACTCTTGAAGCAGAAGCTGAGGTGAGAGTGAAAATGTCTCGGGAGTAGCCATCACTTCAATGGGAACTAAATCCGTGATATGATGATCATAACCTGTAAGAAGTGCAGCAGCTTCGTGGGGTAGTGCGGATTTAGCGTGATCATGGAAGCGCATTAAACATGATCGTTCAATGATTAAGGGCTGATCAGATTGAAATGGAGACCCGATCATATAACCACTCCTTACTTTATCTTTGTATGGGCATGTATTCACAATATAGCACATTGTATGCTATCGGGTATTTATCGTCATGAGAGGATGGGAATATGCGAAGAGTTCATCTGTTGCATACCAATGATATTCATAGTCATTTTGTCAATCTTCCGCGGCTAGCTACTGTGATCAACGAGAGAAAAAAGGAAGTGACGCGAGCTGGTGAGGATTATTTACTCATAGATTTGGGTGATCATCTGGATCGGGTTCACCCAATCACCGAAGCCTCACTGGGACAAGCAAATATTGAGCTCTTGGAAAAAATGGGCTATCATTACCTGACGCTAGGGAATAATGAGGGCATCACCATGCCCAAGGAGAAACTGCAGGAGTTATATGCACATACTTCTTGTAAAGTGATTCTCAGTAATCTCTTGGATAAGAAGAGCTTGCAGGCACCAAAATGGGTACAACGTTATTCCATCGCAGAACTCTCGGGAATCCGCATCGGCTTTCTCGGTGTTACAGCTCCATTCACCATCTTCTATGAGCAGCTAGGCTGGTATATCCTCGATCCAGTAGAAACGGTGAAAAGAATGGTTGCTGAGCTTCGACCACGTGTTGATCTTCTTGTATTAATGTCCCATTGTGGAATCCAATTCGACGAACGGATCGTCGTTGAGGTTCCCCAAATTGATCTTGTTTTAGGGGCACATACCCATAATTATTTTCCTGATGGGCATTGGGTGAATGAACATTTAATTGCCGAGGCTGGAAAATTTGGTCAGGCACTGGGGCATGTGGTTATTGAATGGGATGATGTGAAGCAACGCATTGTTTCATTGGAAGCCACTTGTGAACCAGTCGATGAGTATGAGGAGAATAAAGAGATTCAAGCATGGATTGAACAAAAAGAATTACTTGCCCATCAAGTACTAGGAGAGGCTATCATACAGTTGAATGATGAATTAACCTTTTCCTGGTATGAAGAGAGCCCTTTACCTAATCTTTTAGCCATCGCAGTACGGAAATGGACCAATTCAGATATGGCTTTGTTGAATAGTGGCCTGATTTTACGCGCACTGCCACAAGGACCTATAACGCGTGAGATGATCCATCAAACTTTACCGCATCCGATTAATCCTGCAGTGGTACGACTATCAGGGCGAGAGGTTGGACAGGTCCTCCGTCACTCCTTGGATGAACGGATCATTCAACAACGAATTCATGGTTATGGGTTTCGTGGTACAATGTTTGGTAGTATGGTCGTTGATGGATTAACAGTTTCTTATCATGGCAATGAGATCACCAGTGTTTTGTTTCAGGGAAAGCCCCTGCAAGCTGATCAATTATATCGTGTGGGAATTATTGATATGTATACCTTTGGCGTGGGATTTCCGGAGTTGGTAGGTGTTGAACGTGCTGAATACTTTCTGCCAGAAATGTTACGAGATCTCTTGAGTCAAGAGCTTCAGAATCCGATGAGTATAATAGATGCAAAGAGGAATCGCTGGATCCGTCTTTCCTGAAATAGAGAAAAATAAAAGGGATTAAGGAGAACAATCATGAGACTTGTATCTATACAACATTGTGTTCCGGGGATGATATTAGCGAAGGATATCTATGACGAGTCGGGGGTTATCCTGATTGCCAAGGGAATGGAACTGACTCCACGCTTTATTCGCCGTATGAGTCAGATGGGAGTAACACATCTCTTCGTGATCGATGATGCAACAGAAGGGATCGAACCGCTGGAGACAGTTTCTCTAGAGGTTCGTAAAGAGGTGATGTCTGCCATTCATGATTCCCTTGATTCACTTCTAATCGAAGAACCATGGCGTAATAAAGTACAACGCCCTGCGGAGTTGCATAAGCGTCTACTCCAATCCGTCCATCTCATCATTGATGAACTGAAAACACAACCCACTACATTACTCATGCTTGGGAATATCTATGTCACAGATCATGAACTATATAAGCATTCCTATCAGGTGATGCTCTATAGTCTCGCTTTAGGGTTCCGTATGGGATATAACGATCAAGAGCTTGCGGAGCAGGGGCTGGGCGCAATCTTTCATGATGTGGGAAAACAGATGATTCCTTCAGAAATTCTAAATAAACCAGGCAAGTTGACAGAGGAAGAGTTTCAACTCGTTCAACAGCATACATGGACAGGGTTTCAGATCTTGCGGAAGCAACCAGAATTATCCCTACTTGTGGCTCATTGTGCTCTTCAACATCATGAACGCATAGATGGAAGTGGTTATCCCCGTCAACTCTTAGAAGAGGATATCCAGCCCTATGCACAAGTAGTTGCCATTGCAGATGTGTACGATGCATTGACATCCAATCGGGTCTATCGAGGTGCCATGTTACCTCATGAGGCTTATGAAATTCTCCTGGCTGGGTCAGGCAAGCTATTTAATCCGAAAATGATTGAAGTATTTCATAAAACCATCTCCATGTACCCCATTGGGATGAGTGTCCGCTTAAGCACAGGAGAATTAGGTGTAGTTGTAGATGTTCATTCCAATATTCCTGAGCGGCCGGTGATTCGGGTGCTTTATGATGCAAATGGGGAACCCTATTGCAAGATTTGTGAACGTGATTTAAGCAAACAGCTCCATGTGATGATTGAAGAAGTTGATGTTCCCTTACCCTTCTCTAATTGAAGGAATGCTAGAAGGAAGGCGCAGTTTTCAATATAAAAAGCCCATGCACTGGTCTTCATGAGCCAGGTGCATGGGCTTGTTGCTATTAAGGTCGACGTTTTGCAAAATGGAGCAGGGTAGGATGAATCTGTTGCAGCTGATCGTGGAGATCTTGAAAAGTTTGTCGAATATCCCATTGTGCTTCATCGGATGTCCGTAAGTTGATCAAATGATAGAGTTCCCATAAGGAGATGGTAGCCATCAGCTGACGATGATGAGCATTGGTCACCGCATAAGGAGCCACTTGTGGAAGCTCATTGATTAATTGGACATAAAGCTGATTGGCATTCTCCATCGCTCTTTGGAAGGGAGCGGTCGCACCAGCAGCAACAATATGTGGAGGGATCGTATATCCATTCACAATGGTTGGCTCCTGATAGGTGAAGTGTGTCTTACGATTATGCCGTAAGAGCTGGTGCCAGTTGGCTTCGGAGATCTGGAGCTGAACGGTATAGTTCACATGTTGGAATAGCTCTAACGGATGATCGAAGAATTGGAGATTGGATAAGCCGTTGGAAACAATACTTTTTAGCTCTTCCTCTGTGGCTTGTTCAGCCCGTTTGTCCGCTTCATCATAGCCTAGTTCTTGGAACTGCATCAGTAGTAGGGATGCGAGCTTTCTTAGTGTGGCAAGCTCTTCATCTACAGAGAGGATTCGAGCATGGGATTTGCTCTCACCTTCACACCAATCAGCCTTAGCGATTAATTTTGCATAATTTTCAGCATGAAGGTTTTCTCTTGTTTTTAGTTGATATTGGTTCGCCTTAATGTGCCGAAGGAGCGTGGGGATGACTTGACTAACTTCATCGGTTAACTGTTGGCCAAGCTCCTGCATTTCTGGGTAGGGTGAAGAAAGCAATTGCACGATGGCATCCCGTACTGCTCGTCCATTAATGGTCATCCCTAATTGGGTAAAGGTAGCATTACTTAATACATAACGTGCATCCTCAAAGGCGATCTTCTCAATTCGCATTTTATAAGCCCGCTCTGATTCTCCAGCTTGTAAAGGGATCTCCTTCTGGAGATATTGAACCAATTGATGAAAAAGTTCTTCATAAATGGAGTAGTTTTCCTCTTGCACAGCAATAAAGCGTTCCTTCAAATGTGGAGCTTGCGCCAATTCGACAGGAAGATAGTATGCTCCACGCTGTGGACGTTGATAGCGCTGACTATATTCTGTGAAGCTACCAAAAGAGGTAGCTAACTCTAGTGCAGCAGAAGCAAGTCGGCTGATTTGCTCTATCCCCACATGGGCAACAGCGTGTTCAGCCACGGAGGAGTGACCGTATTGGACAACCCATTTCTCGTGAAAGGAAGAGGCTTTTTTGGATAGCCAGAGCTGACTTGATGTCCCTTGTTGAATGCCCAGTTCTTCATCCTCCAAAAGCTGACGAAGATTTTCCCGAAAGCTTTTCGGGCTACGACTAACGTATGCAAAAATAACAGCGATTACTTCTTCAGGTAAGTTAAAGATGGTATAAACATTCTTGTCTGTGTTTGAGACATACTGAGATAGGTCAATGGCGTTATTTGTTTTTGATTCCACGACAATCCTCCCTTAATATGGACAATTTTTCCCCAAATGTCCAAGCTTTCTTAATCATATCGTTTTTTCGCTCAGATTTGAAGTGAAGGAATTACTGAGTTCAATTTTGCCAACTAAATTTAAAACTTTAAATATTTTTTGAAAAAATACTAGCATATTAAAAAAAGTCTGCTATAATATATTCTTAATAGACGAGATATTCAGAAAATTAAGAGAATCTCGCATACTGTCGAAAGGAGGAGTATTTACATGGAAGAAAGACAAAATTGGGGCTCACGTGCAGGATTTATCATGGCAGCGGTGGGCTCAGCGGTAGGACTTGGAAACATCTGGCGTTTCCCTTACATCGCATATGAGAATGGGGGTGGAGCATTCCTCATTCCTTACTTATTTGCACTATTAACAGCAGGTATTCCTTTGCTGATTCTAGAGTTTAGTATTGGTCAGCGCATGCGGGGCTCTGCACCATTAGCATTTAGCCGCTTAGGGAAGTTGGAATGGTATGGTTGGTGGCAAGTAGGCGTCGCTTTCATTATCGCAACGTATTACTCTGTCATTATCGGTTGGTCCATCTCGTATACAGGATTTGCTGTTTTTCAGAGCTGGGGTCAAGATACTGGATCATTTTTGTATGAGTATTTAGGCGTAACGGACTCATGGAATGTAAGCTGGTTAGGTGGAATTCAGTGGGGTGTCTTTATTCCTTTACTGGTTGTTTGGCTAGTGGTGTTCGGTGTTCTCCATCGTGGGGTTAAACGGGGAATTGAGGCTGCTGGTAAAATTTTTATGCCGCTCTTATTCTTATTGATGATTTTAATGGCAATTCGTGGTCTATTCCTCGATGGTGCAATGGCAGGACTTAATGCTTTCTTTACCCCAGATTGGAGTGGGATTACCAATCCAAAAACATGGTTGGCAGCTTATGGGCAAGTCTTCTATAGTCTGAGTATCGCATTTGCCATTATGTTAACGTATGCCAGCTATTTACCGAAGAAATCAGATATCAATAACAATGCATTTATCACTGCATTTGCTGATAGTGGTTTCAGCTTAATCTCTGGTGTAGCAATTTTTAGTGCCATCGGTTTTATGGCTACACAGTCTGGTGGAGCAGTTGACGAGTATGCGAAGTCTGGAGTAGGGCTTGCATTTGATGTTTTTCCACAGATCCTTAATGTAATGCCCCTGGGTAAACTGGTGGGTGTCCTATTCTTCATCTCGCTTGTCTTTGCAGGGCTAACATCACTCATCTCCATTGTGGAGACATCAGTAGCTGCTGTGATGGATAAATTCCAGTTACCCCGTCGTAAGGCAGTAAACTGGGCGGTTGGCTTGGCAGCATTCTTTAGCCTTTTCTATGCTACTGGTTCAGGCTTATACATCTTAGATACGGTAGACTACTTTATTAATAACTATGGTGTCGCTTTATCGGGTCTCTTCTTTGCCATTCTGATGGGCTGGATTTTGAATAAGACGGAAGATATTCGTGATTATAATAATAGTATCTCTGAAATCAAAGTAGGAAGATGGTGGAATTTCTCAATTATTGTTTTGACACCATCTGTCCTTGGCTATATGGCGTTACAGCAATTGAAAACAGACCTGACCACGAACTACGGAGATTATCCAGATTCGCTTATTTCCATCGGTTGGGCAGCAGCGATTGGTGTCATCGTGATGGGCTTCTATATGCAGAGTATTAGAAGTACCAATCCACGCTTTAAAGTAGAAAAATCTGGAGAGGAGGAAGCCGTGTGAGTGGAAGTGCCATTGCCATGATGATGTTGGGATTTGTTGGCTTATGGGGGGGCTTTGCCATCTGTGTAAGTATTGCGGTGAAGCGAGGAAAACAGAGCTTCAAACAAGGTGTAGATGCATAGGAAATCCATGTAAACAATCAAAGAGGTAAGGAGAGAAAATGGTACTCTCCTTACCTCTTCTTTTTTTGGAACATCTGGCGTTCCCATTTACGGAGATGAGGGTAGGGGTCAAAGGACCATTCGCCCTTCATTGTATACTTGTAGATTCCATAATGGAGGTGTGGCGGGAACTTACCTTGTGTTCCTGGCTTACCATAGCCTGAGGAACCCACATAGCCTAAAATCTCGCCAGGCTCCACAATCTGTCCTTCCTTAATCTCCTTGTTGAAACCGCTAAGATGAGCAAAATAGTGATAATGATTATTCAGATCCCGAACACCGATGCGCCATCCGCCAAAACGATTCCACCCCATGGACTCCACATACCCATAGCAGGTGGAACGGATCGGGGTACCATAGCCAGCAAAGATATCAGTTCCTTCATGAATACGTCTTCCTCCCCAGCCCCGTGGGGCGCCCCATGTATTCTTATAACTATAATTAAAGTGGGCAGGAATGGGAAATTGATTATCGAAAAGGTCAAGACGTTGATATTTATCATAAATCACAGCAAATTCCGTAATAATCTCTACGATTTTTTCATTTTGATAGTATCTCCATAGGGCGAGGCGAAAGTCATCCTTCATCCATCCATATTGGGAGAGGTAGGAGGCCATGGTGTAGAGGAGATCTACATCGTCATTGGGATCAG
The DNA here is from genome assembly GCF_001049895.1 of Rubeoparvulum massiliense. GTDB lineage: Bacteria > Bacillota > Bacilli > Rubeoparvulales > Rubeoparvulaceae > Rubeoparvulum > Rubeoparvulum massiliense. The sequence continues at coordinate 65,643 of NZ_CVPE01000005.1, read as the reverse complement.
CAATTTCATCACCGGAACCATCTCGCCCGATCCCTGTATAGAAGCCAATGGTGCCTGGATTGGTATCATTAGGATTGGGATTCAGTATACCAGACCAAAGATGAGCGGGGAATTGAATGGCGACAAAGCCCGCGCTCTTTTGCAATTCATCAGGCTTTCGCATCGTCCGTTCGAATTGGTCGATGGCCGCTAGATAGCTCCATGGTAGTTGAAAGACTTGGCTAATCTGCTGATAAAGATAAAGACGATCCTCCCATGTAGTGGGTTGAGCTGAGGCTTGATTGACGCCATGACTTATGAGGGGAGTAGATTGCATAAAAAGTATGATAAGTAAGCATAGTCGGATCATGATCCTGATTGTGTAGCTCTGTTTTTTCTTCATGGTGAGTCACCTCATCTCCTTTTGCACCCTTCACTTAGGTTGGGATAAAAAGTGTAATTTCATGCTGTCAATTATTTCTACCCATCAGAATAGATTTAGAGGGGGAGGTGATAAGTTGAAGTCCATTCACATCTGGCAACATGGCGTCATTCCATTCTCAACATGGGAAGATAGTTTTCAATCCATATTTCCAGTCTCTGCTGGCGAAACGATGGAAGCACTGTTCAGCCAACGTGAGCTTGAAACAGTGCTTACTACATTAGGATGGAAGGACGTGGAGTGGAGTGCATATATGGCGTTATTTCAGCAGCTTCCAGAGAAAATGGAAAGGGGATATAGAGCTTTGATGAAAAGCTGCATTGATGCCAGTATTCAAGTTATTCCTAGAAAGTTATGCTACCCTTCTTCATTACTACAGGCTCAAGACCTATCTATATTATGGAGAAGATTTTATCAACTACCTCTCTATTTCACGGATGAACGAGAAGAGTATAAAGTATCAGATCATTGTTTATTTGCAGCAGTTTGGTTTTTGCCATTTGTTCAAGCAAGTATGAAAAGTGAAGGTCAGCTTATAGGGTCATACCATAGAAAGGAACTGACACTTCTTCTTTACCAAGAAGAGATGGAGAGTACTTTTAGCAGATTCCAGCACCATGAGATTTCGCATCTTGATCATGATATGCTCCAATTGGAGGTGAATCTTGATGATATGAATCCTGAGATCTTACCCTATGTAATGGAGCGTCTATTTGCAGTGGGAGCCAATGATGTAGCGATTATTCCCATCATTATGAAAAAGGGGAGGGCTAGCATGAAACTCCAGTGCTTAATCCCATCCCAATTGTTATCCGCTGTAGAAGAGATCATTTTTAACGAGACCAGTAGCCCAGGCTTTCGTTACTATCCTGTTACAGTGTATCGACTTGGGAGAAGAATGGATCAGATCACCATTCTTGGAGAGCATGTAAGAATCAAGTCGATTGTGAAGGATGGACAAGTTCTTCGCCAAAAGCCTGAGTATGAGGATTGCGCGCAGATTGCCCGTAAGCACGGGATCCCCTTACAAGCAGTGTATCAATATGTTCAGCGCGCATTGCTATGTGGTGAGGAAGCTACGGATCCAACCTAATCTATGCTAAGCTACCGATCATTATACGCATAATATTGGGACGATCAAGGAATTGGCGAGTTCCAGCACCATAGCCCACCTGCTGGATGGTCATGCTAGGGATGGGGCCGAATTGCTGAACCAGTGCAGTGAGGAGTGCTGCTCCTGTAGGTGTAGTTAATTCTGCATCCAATGGGCTAGCTTGGAGGGGAATTCCTTTTAATAGCTCCATGGTAGCTGGAGCGGGAACAGGATAAATGCCATGCTGGATCTTTATCTTACCTTGTCCTACAGGAACAGGAGATGAGGAGAGGCTGGTGATCTGAAGGTGATCCAGAGCGATGGCGATCCCTACAATATCAATGATGGAATCCAGTGCCCCAACTTCGTGGAAGTGGACCTTCTCGATGGTCGTTTGATGAATTTTGGCCTCTGCATGAGCAATGGGTGTAAAGATAGCCAGTGCTAACTCCTTCACACGATGGGAGAGAGCACTATCCTCAATGATCTGAACGATCTCTGAAAAATGACAATGATGCTGAGGAGCTTGAAGGCTCGTCTCTTGCTTTTCTTCCTCAACTGTAAGAGAGAGTGCGCGGATACCATGCTGCTGAACATACTTCCAGTGTAATTGAAAGGGGTGATTCAATCTTAACGATTGGAGCTGGGACTCAATATATTCTGCAGAGGCACCTGCATCTACAAGTGCAGCAAGGGTCATATCGCCACTAATTCCATTGAAACAATCAAAGTGAAGATGATTCATGGTCGTCCACCTCCCGTCGATTCTGATAATCTCTTATACCTTTCGTAATTAAGGCAGCTTGATAGGCAGCACCGAAGCCATTATCGATATTGACCACAGAGATACCTGATGAGCAACTATTTAACATGGACAACAATGCAGTTACTCCATGAAAGCTGGTACCATACCCAATGCTGGTTGGAACTGCGATGACAGGCTTATCGATCAATCCTGCCATCACACTAGGGAGTGCGCCTTCCATTCCTGCTACGACTACCACAACATCAGCGGTCATAATCTGAGGAAGACGATTAATTAGGCGATGCAATCCAGCGACGCCTACATCATAGATACGCAATGCCTGTTGATTAAGCAATTCAGCTGATAGTGCAGCTTCTTCAGCCACAGGTAGGTCGGAGGTTCCTGCACAGAGGATGGCAACTGTACCAGCGTGTTGAGCATTGCTCTGCCCTTTTCGTTGCCAGTAGAGGATACGTGATGTGGGGTCATATTGGATACTGGATAGTTGCTTTTGTAATTCTTCTGCTTTTTTCATGGAGACTCTTGTAGCAAAGACGGTATGGTGGTGAACCATCAAACGTTCCATGATGGATCGGAGCTGAGGCACGGTTTTGCCTTCTCCGTAGATCACTTCAGGAAATCCCTTTCTGCTTTCACGCTGAATGTCCAAGGTGGAGAAGCCTAGCTGCTCCACCTGTTTGCTGTATTGGGTCAATTCTCTTGCTACTTCATGAATATCACGCTTTTTATCACGAACCGCTTGTAGAAGTTGCATTAATTCATTTGAATTCATCATTTACCCTTCCTTCAATTGGAGGACTTCATTCATGCTCCCTGTTCGGTAGCCTTGAAGATCTAATGTGACATAGGTAAAACCAAGGGCTTGGAAATAGGGAAGGATACGCTCATGGGATTGTACCACCCTCTCCATCTCTGCTGGCAATACTTCAATTCGTGCCATCTCCCCATGATGGCGAACCCGTACTTGATAAAATCCCAGCTCTAATAAAAAATGCTCTGCAGCATCCAACTGATCAATTTTTGTTTGGGTGATTACTTGACCATAAGGAATTCGTGAGGAGAGACAGGCAAAGGATGGTTTATTCCAAGTGGGAAGATTCATCTCTTTTGAAAGCTGCCGAATCTCTGCCTTGGTAAGTCCTACCTCAAGGAGGGGACTACGAATCCCTTGCTCCTCTTTTGCTTCTAAGCCTGGACGATAATCACCCAAATCATCGTGATTGGTTCCATCGAGAATATAAGGAAAATTCAGCTTCTTCGCCAATTGATTGAGATGGGAATATAGCCCATGCTTACAATGATAGCAACGATCCTTTTGATTATTGACAAAATGGGGGTTGGTCAATTCTGAGACGGAGGTTTCGATCACTGGAACATGTAATTGTAGGGCGAGCTGCATGGCAGCGTCATACTCTCTAACGGGGAAGGTTTCTGACGCAGCGATTACGGCACTCACTTGGTCACCTAGTTGTTCGTATGCACGGGCGAGGAGAAATGTGCTGTCAACTCCTCCTGAAAAGGCGACTAAGCAGCGCTCCAGGGAAGATAACAGTTGACCCAGTACTTGGTTTTTTTCATAAAGATCCATGGGAGGTACCTCCTTCTAGGTTGAGATAATAGGGCGACAATATTGATTGAGTAAAGTGAGGAATAAGCCAACATCGGTTACAAGTCCTTCTGCCTGTGCTGAGCCTCGATCAGCTAGCTTGGCTACCACCGCAGGATTAATATCAACACAGATGGTTTTTACGGTGCTAGGTAGCATGTTACCAGTACCAATGGCATGAAGCATACTAGAGAGCATGATGACTATCTCACAGCCTTCGATAATGGTGGCATACTGCGCTTGCGCCTGAATGAGATCCATCTCCGTATCAGGAAGGGGTCCATCATCACGGATGGAACCAGCCAGGGAGAAGGGAATCTGATATTGGACTAAGGCATGCATAATTCCTGATTGCAGAACGCCTTTTTGTACGGCTTCGACAATGCTACCAGCATGATTGATCTCATTAATGGCCATCATATGATGTTTATGTCCACTAGGAGCTAGTTCACCGCTCTCTAAATGAACGCCCAATGATGTACCGTAAAGGGCGTGTTCAATATCATGGACAGCCAGGGCATTACCGCTTAGAAAACCTTGGACATAGCCTTTTTCGATCAGTTCTACCATCGGTTGAACACCACCGGTATGAACAACCACCGGTCCAGCAACAAAGATGATTCGTCCCTGACGTTGCTGAATTTCTAGCATGGTCTCTGCAAGGTGGCGTACCTGACGTTCCACATAACGCTCAGAGCTCACCTCCGTGGTCATAAAGGCAAAGTGGTCATGACGATCTTCTTGCTGAGGGGGATGAATTCGAATACCATGTTCCCCACATACCACCAAATCGCCTGCTCGTAGATCACGAAGTTTTGTACAGATTGCTTTTCCGTCACGTATCACAATGGATGCATCCATACGTTGATAGCTGACAGGGATCCATTGACCTTCCCAGTAGACTTCTGTAGGATGATTGGTGGTGGAATAAAAATCACGGGGGGCGGTTTGATCCTTTGTACATCTTTGAAGTTGGATCGCTTCTTCCACGACGGTGAGTTCAAGCTGAGGGTGTCTTAATTGCTCCAATAGTGGATCCCACTCTTGCTGGGGAAGGTGGATGAGTAATGTAAGGGAAGAGAGATCCTTCTCTTCTTTTCCTACATGAAATTCCAGGACCGTATAACTTCCTTGATGGAGCTTCATCACGCGCTCCAGTTGATCAAACCAACGCTCTTGAATAATATGACCTTGCAGCTTCACTGTTCGTTCGATGTGAACCACTCCTCTCAATAATCTATCATTGAAGGGTTAATAATAATTAGAACGATCTGCTGATAAGCTACGACCCTTGTCACGAGATAAGAAGTACTATATTATTACTCATATTGCAGCGTTAAAAGAAGGGAATACTTCACCCATTGCTAAAATTGGGTATAATGATAGAGAAGGAAGCGGCCATCTTTACGTGGCTCAGACAATATTTAGAGAATGAGGTGCTGATGTGATCCGTCTCGACAATCACGCCTATGAACTGGTAGAGGATTTTAAAGATGGTTGGAATGTAGAGGCATTCCGTGAACGTTACATGGATATACTCGATAAATTTGATTTCATTGTCGGTGACTGGGGCTATGGGCAATTACGTTTAAAGGGATTCTACCATGATCATCGAAAAAACGTTCCTTTTGATATGAAGATCAGTTTTCTTGATGAGTATATTAAGGAGTTCTGCAATTTTGGTTGTTCATATTTTGTCCTTCAAAGACATCAGGAATTAGAGGATGGGGAGCATCAACCTCAACAAGTTGATGGGAATGAGGATAAAGAGCAAAGGCAGGACAAACCAGCGGGGAGAAAAAATTCAATTTCTAATCGGCGTTCTCGCAATCATCATCGTTCAAGGCGAAGAACTAGTAGTAATTCTTCACAGAAAGATGTAACAGTAATTCCAACTAAAGAAATTCATTGAGCTGAAAAAAAGTGACCATAGCGGAGGGCTTGTATTTCCTCTGCTTGGTCATTTGTTCTATCTTAGCGTTTCTTTATTGAATTACTTGAAATAAGAAATGGTGTAATAGCTGAGCCTCTTCATCATTTAGTGCAAACGCATGTTGCAGGTAGCCTTCTTCATTGAGGTCATCATCGCCAATCAAAGCGGAGCGACCGGATTGGATATCGATGACCATTACCTTTCCAAAAAAACGATCTGTATAGAGAATGGCCAGATCAAAACGTTTACTCTTTCCGATGAAAGAGACAAAACGGGTTCTGGTCTCTTCTACGTCGTCATATAAAAAATCCATTTCGTCAGAGATCATGGTGGACCCTTCCTTTGCTTTGTTTTTTTACTATGCTTATTGTTATTATATACGTAAAGGGAAAGGATTGGGTAGTAAGGATACTTTACGTATTATTTGGGTATCTTTTCTTCTGGGCTATTTCGATGCTATAATAAGTTTATACAGTTTTTCCCGTATTCACAGTTTACCTATATTCACAGTAAGAGTTGGAGCATTTGTATTTCTAGGAGAGGAAGGAACTGTTTTGGAAAAATATCGAGTGATCAAAAACATTGGCAATATACTTCGTTCCTTCATATATTTACCAGTACCAGGAAGGCTTATCCGATTTTTTCCTCCTACATTCACCATCCGGAATCCACTTCTTGCTGCTGTGAAAAAAGAGCAAAAAAAGGGTAAACAGGTAGCCATCCTGCTCTTTGACATTGTACAATATGGAGAATTTGAAGCGAATCAAGCTGTAATGGAGCTAGATACAATACATAGGACTCTAGCGATTTTATTTCGCAAAGTATTAACCAGTAGCTTTGAAGATAAAGAGCTATTACTCGTCAATCGCTTTCATGGTGATGAGTACGCAGCCTTAATTGCGATGAATGAGGTCAATCATCCTCGAATCCAAAAGCAATTAGAGACTGTGAAGATAGCGATTGAACAGGAAGCGAATGAAACCCTAAAGCCGATTCTTTGCCGTAAATTACAATTTCATATGGGCTACTCATTGATCAAGCCCAAAGCCAATATTGATGATGAAGTTCATGTAGCCTACTCATTTGCCCATGCTATAGCTAAGAAGCAGGTGAATGAGGAGTATTATCAAATCCAGCAAGATATGGGGCGGATTCTACATGATCAACTGATCTCCATTTTGGCGCAGCCCATTGTGGATATCCAGCAGAATCAAATTTATGGCTGGGAGATCCTAACACGTGGTCCCCTCGATTCACCATACTATTCTCCCCTATCCTTATTTAGCTTTGCTGAGCAATGTCATCTGGTTTATGATTTGGAACAGATCGTATTACAGCGAGCACTTGATGAATTAGAACGGAATCATGTGGATGGGAATATTTTTGTTAATCTAACAGCCTCTACATTCAATCAACGGAGATTGTTGAAGGATGTTTTGAATATGCTAGAGCATCATCCTGGACTTCGGGCAGATCAGTTCATTTTTGAGATCACAGAACGGGAATCCATCGATCATTATCCTGATCTTCAAGAAACCTTGAAGCAGATTCGTCAGCACGGATTTCGCATTGCCATTGATGATGTCGGAGTGGGCTATTCTGGATTTCATATGATTCAGCAGGTTATACCTGATATCATCAAGGTAGATCGCTCTATTATCACCAATATTGATCAAGACGAAGTGAAGGTCTCCATCTTACAAGCATTGGTGCATGTTGCGCAGCAAATTGGCGCAAAGATTGTTGCAGAAGGAATCGAACGAGAGGAGGAGCTCCTTACTCTACGGCAAAATGGCATTCATTTTGCGCAGGGATACCTCTTTGCACATCCCTCTGCTGATTTTAATGCCTGTCTCTCCCAAGTGGAAGAAGCGAGAAATCATGCGTAGTAATCGAACCATCAAAAGGCCACTGCTTTAGCAGTAGCCTTTTCTTTACATGTTTAATGGCGGGAAATGATGGTATAATCGTAAATGGTATGTGAATCAATGCACAAAAGTCTACAATACAAGGAGTGACCATGATGTACGATGTTGATACGAAAGGAATTGAAAAGCGCCTGCATTTTATTGAGGAACTTGCGACCCTGATCCCTCAGTTGGTGAAGGAAACAGACTCACTTCATATTTTAGCCGTAGAACGTATCGTCCATGTAACCATCGAGTCGATTACCGATGTGGGCAATGCCTTGATTGATGGATTTATTATGCGCGATCCTGGGAGCTACTCAGACATTATTGATATCCTGTGTGATCAATCGGTTCTTTCTTCCCCATTAGCAGAACAAATGAAGCCATTGGTAATGATGCGGAAGGAATTGGTCCAACAATATTATGAGTTGGGTCAAGAGAAAGTATATGAGATGGCCCATGTTGCAGAACAGATCATCCCAGCCTTTTGTGAACAGGTTCGTAGCTACTTAGCTAGAGAGCTATTTTAGCAGCAAGCTTCGAAATAAGGAGGACTAGGGCTCAGGTGTAGTAAACACTCCTTCTGAGCCTCGCCTACTTTACCAACAAAACAGTTTAATAATTGTGGAAAGCTTGATAATAGGGTACAATGGGGAAAACGAGGTGATGCAAGTGGTCGATGATAAAACAGGCTCAACGCGCGATCAAATCGTACTTCTCTTAAAGCGGGAGGGCTCTATGTCCGTAGGTGACCTAGCAAAAAGCTTGGACATTACGGAAATGGCTGTTCGTCGTCACCTTCACACATTGGAACGGGATATGCTCATCCATTCAACGCTCGTTCGCCAAGCGATGGGACGCCCCTCTCATGTGTATTCATTGACTGAGGAAGCGGAAGCCCATTTCCCCAATAATTACGCAGAACTGGTTGTTGAAATCTTGCAGGATATGGAGGCAGTTGCTGGCAAGGAGAAGGTGGATCGCTTCTTTGAACGGCGGGAGCAGCGCCTACATAATGAGATGCAAAAAGTGATTTCAACTGATTTATCCCTCCCACAAAGAGTAGAACGACTCGTGCAATTTCAGAATGAACGTGGATATATGGCGGAGTGGGACCAGGATGCTGACGGTCGTTATATTGTCCGTGAGCTTCATTGTCCCATCGCCGATGTTGCTCGACAATTTGAGAAAGCGTGCCATTGTGAACTACAGCTCTTTACCAATGTACTCCAAGCGCGAGTGGAGCGAACACAGTGCATGGCATTAGGTACAGGAGAACATTGCGTCTATACAGTAGAAGAGCAATAAGCAGGCAAGACAGACAAAAGAAGACTTTCTTCATCATTGAAGAAGTCTTTTTTTGATTTGCAATCTGGGATTATGCCCGTGTTCCTGCCTTGTTATGGGCGAGACGACTTGAAGCAGCAGCTGCAATTGCAGCAACAATATCATCAAGAAAGGTATTGACTTGACCTCCTAAGTGCGCGTTAATCTCCTTGAGTATCCCTGGCTTTAGTTTATCCAGGTATCCGAAATTGGTTAAGCCAATACTTCCGTAGACATTGGTAATAGAAAAGGCTAAGACCTCATCGACCCCATATAATCCCTCATCGCTCCTGATCATCTCCAATAATGGGGAGCGTATGTGTCCTTCTTCAGCAAGACGATCAATTTCGATGCCCGTGATGATGGCATTATGAATTTCTCTTTTCTCGAGCACCTTGTCAACATGAAATCGACATTCCTGCATACTTAACTCATCCTGATAGTCACTCTGTAGATCATAGACTAGTTGGGCAATATCCTCTAAGTGTACGCCGCGTTCTCTTAATACCTGTAAGGCATGTTGGTGGATTACATCCACTACATTTTCCATCGGGTCACCTCCTCCTCTTACTTTCTTCAAGTTGAGACTTTTTTATCCTTGAACCACCTGTGCTAAGTTGATGATGTGAGCTTCTACTCTTTTAAGGAAAAGGAGAAGCGTGATATGCTATGAATATGAACATGTGGAAGATAAAGGACGGGTATCATGAACGCTGAACAAATTCAAGGTAATGTTGATGTTGTGATTGTTGGAGGAGGTGTTGCAGGGATGGCATGTGCCATCTGGAGCCAACGCTTACACCTACGCACGATGTTACTGGAAGCTCAACCACGGTTAGGTGGACAGCTCTGGCAGATCAAAAATCTGATCTATGATTATCCAGGTGTAATATGCCAGGGAGGAGAAGAATGCTATCAGCACTTTTTCCAAAACCTTCAATACCTTCAGGTTCTTTATTCCTTGAATACTGAGGTGGAAGGATTGGATACGACCAAGCACCTGGTACAAACCAATAAGGGAGAAGTTCGGACGAACTATCTTGTATTGGCTACAGGTGCTCGTCCCCGTCGACTAGGCATACCAGGAGAAGAGGTGCTCTATGCAAGGGAAGAGACATATTCTACCTCAGAGCAGTTGGAGAGGTTTACAGGAAAGCGGATCTTAATTGTAGGTGGTGGCGATCGCGCCTTTGAAGGAGCTTACCGTTTATTAAATGTAGCCAAGTCCATCCAGATCATTCATCGTAGTGAATGGCTACGAGCAAGGGCAGAGTATGTCGAGCCGGTTCTACAACATCAAGATGTGTTACTCCGTCTCAACCATCAATGTGTAAAAATTGAACAGGCTGGTGAAGAGAAAATCGTCTGGATTGAAGGACCTCAGGGGATTAGTAAGGAGGTCTATGATTTTGTTCTCATTCGAATTGGTGTAGAGCCATATCTTCCGCTAGCACTTCCAGAGCTGCGAACGGATGGTAAAGGTCAGTTGATTATCAACCAGTTTGGTCAGACTACGGTTCCATGGGTCTATGCCATTGGTGACCTTGTTAATCAACCTGCTTTCTCTGCTATTGCTCATAGTGTTGGGCAAGGCATGGTTACAGCAAAACATATTCTCCTCCAGAAGGAAGAGAGTGAAGAGAAGGAGCGGAGATCGTACCATGATCAATGAGTATTGGTTTACAGATGCAGATGGTGCAACCGTCTTTACTACTTTTAATCCAAAGCAAAGGATGAATGCCGATCATGTACTGCTCTATGCATTTTCTGATGAAGAAATATTACTGACTCGTCATCGGAGAAGGGGCATCGAACTGCCTGGCGGGAAACGGGAACTGGGTGAAGAAGAGGAAGAGGCGGTGATTCGTGAAGCATGGGAGGAGACAGGGGTACGTATCACTCAACCCCTTTGGATAGGTCAGTATACTGTGAATGGTACAAAAAAATTTACGAAGAGTATCTGGTATGCACGAATTCAGAGTGAAGAGAGCCTACCACCAGGCTTTGAGACGGAAGGCAAAGTACTGCTGAGAGAGTGGCCTGATCCTTTCTATGACGAGCGGTATAGTCGGATTATGCGGGATCTTAATTTTTATCTTGTTAAGGCACATTTGATCCATCGAAAACTTGTCCCAACGAACTTTGCACAACGCTCAGGTAGCATCTCCCATTCAGTTAAAAAATAACCACCCATTGGGGTGGTTATTTCATAGGCTAAGCCTTGTTATTAAAGGACTTGTTCAACTTCTTTAACGCCAGGTACTTCTTCGAGGAGGGCCCGTTCAATCCCTGCTTTTAAGGTGATGGTAGAGCTTGGACAACTACCACATGCACCCATTAAACGCAGCTTAACAACGCCATCTTCATCTACATCTACTAGCTCTACATCGCCACCATCTCTTTGGAGATAAGGGCGTAATTTATCCAGTACTTCTTGAACTTGTTCTCTCATCGCTTCTACTCCTTCCTTATTCTTTATCATATCCCACTTTGGTATCCTCCATCAATCCTTGTTATTGACGGTGATGATCATGATTGCTACTATACAGATAGTGTAAACCATCCCCATCCTTTTTGCAATGAGGTGACTGGCTGATGATCTTTATTCAATGCTGTGAAACCAATCTCTCCTATGGAACAGTTGATGTGATCCGTCAGCTGCAGGAACAAGAAGAGATTGAGGTGTTAACGGAAAGCTGTCTGGATGAGTGTGAAGCATGTGCTCGTCAGCTCTTTCTCTATGTAGAGGGAGAGCGAATTACTGGTGAAACAGTACCAATCCTTCTTCAGCGTACGCTAGAGGAGATCGGTAGACAGAGGAAGATGGAAGAGCTATTACAAGAGCTCTCCCATGATGTGTAGATCATCGAGGCAGGGTGAAGTTCTCATCTCTGTCTTTTCTTATATGGCTATGGAACTCACTAAGCCTTAAAGGGATAAGCCTGAATGGTTTGATAGAAGGTATCACGTTCGATGGCATCCTTGCCAGCTCCATGGATAAGCCAGATTAGCTCATCAATGGTAAGACCTTGCTGGGTTAGGGCGCCAGCTGCATGGCTAATACGCTCTTCAACTAACGTTCCATGTACATCAGACGCACCCATATTTAAGGAAACCTGTGTTAATTGTGTACCAATATTGATAAAGTAAGCCTTGATATGGGGGAAGTTATCTAGCATTAAGCGACTGATGGCGATGGTTTTCAGATCATCGATAGCAGAGGTACGTCGCTTAATCCCCGCATTTTTACTTTTTGGTTGCACGGCTAGTGGGATAAAGACCATGAAGCCATTGGTTTCATCCTGAAGACGGCGAACTCGGTCCATATGAATTAAGCGCTCCTCCTTACTTTCGATGGAGCCATATAGCATCGTCACATGGGTTCTTAACCCTTTTTGATGAGCCAAACGATGGATGGCGAGCCAATCATCGGTACTGGCTTTCTCTGGACTCATCTTCATCCGATACTCTTCTGTTAAAATTTCTGCACCACCACCAGGCATGGTGTCCAAGCCAGCTGCAATCAGCTCATCGAGAACCTGCTCTGGAGAGATGCCGGCAAGTCGTGAGAAGAATTCAATTTCGGCAGCCGTATAGGCCTTGATCGTAATGTGGGGATAGGCTTTTTTCAACGTGCTGATCGTCTCTAGATAGTAGGAAAAGTCCACGGTATTATTATGACCACCAACAATGTGAAACTCACGAATACCAGGATGCATCCGTTCACTTACATAACGAAGGAGGTCGTCCTTATCCATGGTATAAGCGCCTTCTTCCCCAGGGCTACGACGATAATTACAGAATCGGCAATGGGCTTCGCATACATTGGTAGGATTGATATACATGTTCTGAATAAAGTAGACACGGTTACCATTCCTGCGGAGATTAACGAGATTGGCCATCTGACCAATGCTTAGGAGATCGTTGGATTCATAAAGGTAGAGACCATCTTCAATAGAGAGACGCTCCCCTGCGCTAACTTTTTCATAAATCTCTTTCATTTTTGAGTCGATGAGGTCAAACATCTTCTTATCGCTCCTTTATCCCAATCTAACTTTGGATTTCTGTGACTATTCAAAGCGGCGTAGTTCTCGATAGAGTGTATCCCGTTCTACAGGGATACGACCTGCCTCACGGATCATGGCGATGAAGCTTTCCTTTGGTGTCATGTGGGAGGAGGTGGAACCAGCAGCGTGGACGATCTGTTCCTCCATCACGGTTCCGTCTAAATCATCGACACCGTAGTACAAGGAGAGTTGCGCCATCTTCAATCCGATCATCATCCAAAATGCGCGGATATGTGGGAAATTGTCCAACATTAAGCGAGCGATGGCTAGCATTTTGAAATCATAAATACCGGTAGTTTCATGGTTATGCAATTGGTATTCATCAGCTAGCTGTGTATTTTCAGGATGGAAGGTGAAAGGGAAGAAAGCGAGGAATCCTTCGGTCTCATCTTGCAATTCCCGTAAACGGATCAAGTGATCGATAATATGTTCTGGTTTTTCAATATGACCATATAGGATGGAGGCATTAGACTTCATTCCCAAACGATGGCAAATACGGTGGATTTCAAACCATCGTTCTGTTGTGGTCTTGTGCCCAGAGATGATTTGGCGTACTTCAGGATCAAAAATCTCAGCTCCACCACCAAGAATACTTCCTAATCCTGCATCACGAAGACGCACGATGGCTTCCTCCACATCCAGCTTTGCAACACGGGCAATATAATCGATCTCCACTGCGGTAAAGGCTTGAATATGAATGGTGGGAAGGTACCTTTTTGCCAGTCGCATCATATCTTCATAGTAAGTGAAGGGTAACCGAGGGTTGACGCCGCCCACAATATGCAATTCGGAGAAGCCTTTACCTACCATGCCTTTAAACTTTTCCTCTAATTGTTCGAGGGAGAGGGCGTATGCATGGGGATGGTCTGGCTTTAACCCAAAGGCACATAATTTACAATCTAAATAGCAGACATTGGTATAGTTAAGATGTGTATTGGAAATAAAATAAACTTGATTACCATTTTTTCTTTGTCGAACCAGATCTGCCATCCTACCGATTCGTGGCAAGTCCGTTGATTGATAAAGGCGAAGGCCATCATCCATGGTTAGACGTTCCCCTCGTTCTACCTTAGCCTCAATATCAGATAGATCATTCCGCATTTGAACGGTCATGATTACCCTCCTTTTCTCTAACAACATGATGAAGTTTTAAGCGCTTTTCTGTGGGTCCAAAGTGTTTTAAATTCCATTGATCTTTTTTCATTATAGAATTCTTTTCGCCCAAAGGGCAAGGTAAAGGAGTAGAAAAGAGAGATTTCCAGCACACATTCGACAAAAACCCTCAATTCATTACAAAACTTGTGTAATTTTTTACCATACTTTCGTGGTACAATAAGAAAAAAGGTGGAAAAGGCTGGGAGATATGATGGATTGGAATTATGATAATGAAAGGGGATCATGGTGATGCAGTCTGCAGAGCTACAACACCTGATTTACCAAATTGAATTAAAGCGAAGACGGATGGAGGAGAATGCTCAGAAGTATGGCATGGATCATCCACTTGTCATCTGTTATAGCCAGTCCTTAGATCGCTTAATCAATCAATACAATCATTTGCTTGAACTGGATGCGAAAAAGCATCGTGATGGTCATGTGAAAGAACCAGTAGCACATTATGCATTGGCGTAATAAAGGAATTCATGTATACTGTTTACAGCGTAATAAACTTTACTTCTATGGGAGTAATAGAAAGTGAGATGAGATAGATGATTCATATTACAGAACACGCTATTGAAAAAATTAAAGAGATGATGCATGCCGAAGAGAATCATGAGCAGCTTCATCTTCGGGTCGCTGTACAGCCAGGTGGATGTAGCGGATATTCCTATGGTATGGGATTTGAGGATCAAGTACATCCCAATGACACGCGAATAGACCTAAATGGCCTGTCCGTATTAATTGATGATGCAAGTGCCCCTCTCTTAAAGGGTGTGGAGATCGATTACAAGGAATCCCTTATGGGCGGTGGCTTTACCATTCATAATCCTAATGCTGTTTCTTCATGTGGATGCGGTTCATCCTTCCGTACTGCAAATGATGCAGGCCAACCTGGTCAATGTTAAGAAAGTATACAAAGAGAGCTCCCTTACCATAGGGAGCTTTTTTAGGATATCTATTTGTTTTTCGCATAGAGCCAGTTATAATAACTGGCATGCTTTATTTCATCGGTCATAATCTCAAAAAGGGCATCGCGGTAAACAGGCTGACAGAGGTTCAGATATGCAGTACGATAGCGTTCAAATGCATGTAATTCTCCTTGTAGTGCCTGTTCTAAACCATCTACATAGCTCCTTGGACGCTGGAATGGGATGTTCTCTTCAAGTGTAGGTGGAATTTGACCGGTTAACTGAAAATAGATGGTGCGGAACATTTGACGATGCTTACGCTCATCATTACGGATGGAAGTGATCACTTCCTTATCCTGTTGTGTTGGGGCGACGCTAATTAAGTAATCATAAAAGAGCTCATCGTTCCGTTCGCCACGAATACTCTCAAAGATAATGCGCAATGCTAGCTGCGTATCACAGCGAGGAGGCAAAGGATTGACAGGGGAGGTTGGTTGCCCGGGACCTGGCATACCGGGGAAGGGCATGCCTGGCAATCCCGGCATCCCTGGTCCTGGCATCCTTCCGGGTACAGGCATTCCAGGCATGGGCATCATGGGAATCTGCATTGGGGGTATGTGATAGGGTTGATTCATACTCAATGGAAACGCTCCTTTCATTTGGTACTACGGCCTATTCATTTCTAAACTATGCACTGATCTTCAAGGTGTGACAATTTAAAAAAGCATCCTAGGCAACGATAGCCTAGGATGCGAAAAGAGTGTGAATAAATTACTTACTACAGATCTATAGATTCATGCTACTTGAATGTAGTGGTTGAACTTTGGCATCAGGGTCAACATAGGACATGGCATTATTGATTGCAGTAGGAGCTTCTCCTAGTCCTACAGCAATTAATTTCACTTTACCAGGATATGTACAGATGTCACCTGCAGCATAGATACCTGGAATCGTGGTCTCCATCTTAGAATTGACAACCACAGATCCTTTCTCAATTTCTAGACCCCATTCTTGAATGGGACCAAGGGATGAGATGAACCCGTAATTGACAATGACAGAATCCACATCTACAAGCTCTTCTTCTTCAGTCTTTGTATTGGTTAAAACCACCTGTGTGATTGAATCTTCTCCACGTAATGCTGTAATGTGATAGGGAGTTTTAACTTCTACAGAAGAGGCTTCCAGCACTTCGACACTATGCTCATGAGCTCTAAATTTATCACGGCGGTGTACGAGCATCACTTTAGCTGCAATAGGTTCTAACATATTCGCCCAGTCTACAGCAGAATCACCACCGCCAGAGATTAAGACACGCTTATCCTTGAACTCTTCCATATTGGTAACAAAGTAATGTAGATTACTCTTTTCAAACTTCTCTGCTTCTTCTAAGGTTAATTTCCGTGGCTCAAATGCACCAGACCCAGCGGTAATAATCACTGACTTGGAATAGTGTACCCCTTTGTTTGTAGTGATCATGAAACGACGTTCTTCTTCTTTTTCAATCTTAATCACCATTTCATCTAAACAAAGAGTGGGGCTAAAACGATCCAACTGTTCCTTCAATCGATTGACAAGTTCAATGGCCCGTACTTTAGGGAATCCTGCTACATCATAGATAAACTTCTCTGGGTATAATGCAGCTAGCTGTCCACCGAGCTGGGGTAGACTCTCGATGATTTTTACACTTGCTTTCCGCATACCACCATAATAAGCAGCAAACATTCCGGTGGGTCCTCCGCCAATGATGGTAATATCATATAATGTTTCATCCGTTCTACGATTCATCTCCGCACCTCCGTAGTCGCGTCTATTTGTGTCTAAATATCCAACTAACATTATCACATATCTAAAAATGAAAAGGAAGAGTTTAAATTTCTCAAAGATGCTAAAATAGATTGGAAATGCTGAAATGTGAGCGTTTGCAATTGAAAAAAGATCTAAAAAGACATATTATAAAGATAAATAGATTGTTACAAAATCGTGACGTTTTACTGGCATCTAGTGCTATTCTAGGTATATAAATTATGGAGAGATGGGTGATGGAGATGAATAACACAAGTAAAATTGTCATTTTAGGCGCTGGGTATGGTGGACTAATGACTGCACTTCGTTTGGAGAAACAGCTTCACTATCACGAAGCTGAGGTTACATTAATTAACAAGCATGAGTATCATTATATCACCACGCACTTGCATGTACCAGCAGCAGGTACAGGCCATCATGACCAAGTGAGAGTGGATGTTGAAACACTGATCAATACGAATCGAACCAACTTTATTCGTGGCACTGTTTCAGATATTAATAAGGAAGAGAAAGTTGTTCATTTAGAAGATGGAACCGAAGTTCCTTATGATTATCTCGTGATTGGACTAGGATCGGAAGCAGAAACATTTGGTATTCCAGGAATGCTGGAGCATGCCTTCCTAATTCGTAGTATTAACAGTGTCCGTAAGCTACGACAACATATAGAATACATGTTTTCCCGCTATAATAATGAGCCGGATCATCCTGAATACTTAACATTTGTCATTGGTGGAGCAGGCTTTACTGGTATTGAGTTTGTTGGAGAATTAGCTGACCGTATTCCAAAGCTTTGCAAGCAATATGATGTGGATCCCCACTTGGTTAAAATCTATGATATTGAAGCAGCGCCAACGATCATGCCTGGCTTTGATCAGGAATTGGTTGATTATGCAAAGGATGTACTGGAGAAAAAAGGTGTTACCTTTATTACCAATACTCCAATTAAGCAATGCTTTGCAGATGGTGTTGTCTTGGCCAATGGGCAGGAGATCAAAGCGGGTACCATCGTATCTACCCTTGGCGTAAGAGGCAACCATCTTATTGAAGCAGCTGGGTTTGAAGTGATGCGTGGCCGTGTCAAGGTGGATGAGTATCTACGAATCCCTGGACATGAAGAAGTATTTGTAGTGGGAGATAATGCCTTGATTATTAACGAAGAGTCTGGTCGCCCCTATCCACCGACCGCACAGATTGCTGTACAGCAAGGTGAGACTGTAGCCCTTAATCTCGCTAAATTAGTACGCAATGATGCCACCCTAGAAGCGTTCAAATATCATTTTAAAGGTACAGTTGCTTCACTAGGGAAGGGCGAAGGCATTGGTTTTATGGGTAAACGTAAGTTCTTTGGTTCTACTGCAGCCTTGATGAAGAAATTGATTGATGCTCGCTACCTATATATGATTGGGGGACTCTCCTTGGTCATGCGGAAACGTCCGTAATCTACCATTCCATTCGATAGGTGCAAGCTAAGGGAGTGTTTTTACGATGAAATTGGCTCAATTAATTATTTCTATTCCGCTTTTTCTCGTGCTTTGTTATATGATTGGATTTATTCTTAATATGCTCATAAAAACTACCTGGTTACCCTTATTCATCTACGCAGGCATCGTTCTCTGGATGCTCTATAAGACAGGTGGACATTTCTTCTTAGCTGAGTATGTGGTCTTTTTCTCTGGCTTAGCTGGTACACTGTTAAGTGTCTTTACAATACGTTTTCTCAGGCGAAGAGGATACTCCATGTTTTAAAACAATAAAGAGGGTAGGAAGCAGACATTCAATATGTCTGCTTTTTTCATGTGTATATTTTTGAAAGGAGGCGGACATGCTGATAACTAGAGGAGGATGGTAATGAAGAAGATTACTAGATTATTGCCACGAGGAAGCTTTCTCATGCTGATTCTAGTTATCCTTGTTACAGCACATTCCATCAGTGGGGAGACAGCACCAGCAATGAAAACCATGGCCCCGCTGCAATATGCACATCAATACAAAGAGAATCGTGTAGGGGTGGTCATTCACCAACTACAGCCTTTGGTCATGGATTCATTCAAAAAACTAGCAGTGAATCGTCAAAAGAAAGAGCTGATAGGAGAAAAGGAATTTTCTCCTTCTAATCTATATGCGTTGGACCAATTAGAGCAGTTCCCAACCTATCAGGTTGTTGCTACAGGCTATACAGCAGGGGTTGAATCTACTGGAAAAGAGCCAGGTCATCCTCAATATGGCATCACATTCTCTGGTGTACCTGTCCAACGCGATGTCATCTCAACCATTGCTGCAGACATTGAAATCTTTCCTTTAGGGACACTGCTCTATATTCCTGACTATGGGTATGGTGTAGTAGCAGACACGGGTAGTGCTATTAAGGGTAATAAAATTGATCTCTACTATGAGACCGTAGAGGATGTCTTTAAGGAATGGGGAAAGAAGACGGTAGAAGTCTTTGTATTAAAAAAGGGAGAAGGTCATCTAAATCATGAGATGCTTGCGGAGATGCAACGCCTCGTCATGGCTCATCCATAGGGATGAGCCTTTTTCTTGCCTCAAGTTTTTAGGATGAGTAAGATAGGACTAAAGGGGAGAGTGGCGATGGAATATCCTGAAGAGTATTTAGCGTTTATTCGACAGTTCAATCAGGGGAATTATTATGAGTGTCACGATCTGTTAGAAGAAATTTGGTTGGGAGATCGTCACAACCACTTTCTTAAAGGAATGCTCCAATTGGCAGTGGCTCTTCATCATCTCTCCTATGGTAATGTGGCAGGAGCACGGCTTCTTCTCGATTCATCTCAGGCTTATCTAACGCCATATGAGCCCATCTATTGGGGCATTCAGGTGCATGATGTGCTACAATATATCAAACAGGTTGCAAGATGCCTACCTGTGGAAGACCGTGTTGATGCGAGTCAGATACGGCGTCTACAGATTCCCACACTGACATTACAGCTTACTGGGGATACTCAAAATGGTGAGGAGGAATTGGCATGAATTTAGAAGTGATCCAAGCAGATCAGAAGCAGGAAACTGAACTTCTTGTGCTTGGTATGTTCGAAGATGATCTCTATCTACAAGGAATACATAAGGAGATCGATGAGGCACTACACGGGATTCTCTCGCAGATGCTAGGGAAGAAGGAGTTTACAGGAAAAGAAAGAGAAAGCCAATGGCTACCTACATATGGTCATTATGCTGCTGAGCGTATCCTTTTACTAGGGTTGGGAAAACGGGGAACAGCTCAGCCTCGTACTTATCGACTCTTGGGTGGGAAAATTGAGAAGCAACGTAAGAATAGTGAAAAGGTAATGGTAGCACTCTCTACCTTTAAACAGGATCCATACTCTACAGAAGAGATTGCCCAATGGATGGCAGAGGGTCTTGAACTGGCCACCTATGTCCATCATGGTTTGAAGACCAGTGCTCAGCCAGAACGTACGGAAGCACAGATCCTTTTTCAGGTATCGGAGGATGATGCTCATGATGTTCAAGAGGCTCTTAGCTTTGGACAAGTATTAGCGGAAGGGATCAATCTTACACGTCGGCTTGTCAATACGCCTGCCAACTATATGAGACCAAAGCATCTCGTTCAAGAGGCAGAAGCATTAGCCAAGCGATATGGCATGGAATTAGAGATCCTAGAAGAGAGTAAGATGGAAGAGATGGGAATGGATGCACTGCTATCTGTAGGGCGCGGTAGTACAGAACCATCCTATTGTGTTGTTCTAAAATATCGGGGATGTACTGAATGGGACAATGTCTTAGGCCTTGTAGGTAAAGGCGTATGTATAGACACCGGTGGCTATTCGTTGAAACCAGGAAATAGCATGGCGGATATGTATACAGACATGGGAGGAGCGGCAACTGTACTAGGTACCATGGAAGTGATTGCTCGTCAGCAATTACCGATTAATGTTGTAGGCGTTATCGGCGCAGTGGAAAACATGATCGACGGCAATGCGTTTAAACCAGGGGATGTCATCTCATCCTTAGCAGGTAAAAGCATTGAAATTAATAACACCGATGCGGAAGGGCGTCTTGTTCTCGCTGATTGTGTCACCTATGCTCGCCAGTTAGGCGCTTCTTATTTAGTTGATATGGCTACTTTGACTGGGGGCATCCTTGTCGCTTTAGGTGATCAGGTTACGGGCGTGATGAGCAATGATGAAGCTTGGGTAGAAGAATTATTGGAAGCAGCCCATGAAGCCGATGAATACGCATGGCGTCTCCCAATCTTTCCGGTGCATCGGGACATGCTCAAGTCTTCGCAGGCAGATCTTGTGAATTCTGCAGGTCGTTTAGCCCATCCAATTACTGCAGGGGCATTTATCGAATCATTTGTCGGTGAGACCCCATGGATTCATCTTGATATTGCTGGTACAGCTACCACCAATAAGGAGAATGAAATCCAACCTAAGGGAGCTACAGGCGCGATGGTACGCACTCTTGTAACATTAGCACAACACTTTAGTCAGGAAGAAACAGATTAAAAAATTTGGACAAATCTGTTGAAAAAGCTCATAAAACGTGCTATAGTATTAACTATCGTCCAACCCAGGGAGCAGAGTGCCATCACCTGTTCCTTGGGTTTTATTATTGTTCAGAATAAAAGGGTTTCCCATCCATCAGTGAAGCTGAATGGATGGGAAACCCTTTTTGATATTCGTAATATTAATGATCGGACAAACATTGATTAAAGTTTAATCGTTCGATTTAGCGCTGCGCCCAGACCATTTATCAACAAGCATAGCGATTGCACCATCACCAGTAACATTGGTAGCAGTACCAAAGCTATCTTGCGCTGTGTATAAGGCGATCATCAGACCAAGAGCAGCTTCATCGAAGCCAAGAACGGAGCTAAGGATACCGAGGGATGCCATTACAGCACCACCAGGTACGCCAGGAGCGGCGATCATCACTACACCCAATAATAGAATAAATGAGAGCATATCAAGATAGGATGGAAGTCCAGCATGATTCTGGATGACCATCACTGCAGTTGAAGCGAGTACGAGAGTGATGATGCTTCCTGATAAGTGGATGTTAGCACAGAGTGGGATGACAAAGTCAGCTGCTTTATCACTCACCTTGTTCTCCTTCGTCTGGCGAAGAGTAACAGGAATGGTAGCAGCACTAGACATGGTACCAATGGCAGTGAAGTATGCAGGAAGCATTGTCTTCAATGCCTTAAATGGGTTTTGCTTCGTCATGGCACCAACACTGCTGTAAAGGATAATGAGCCATACCCAGTGGGTTAGGACAGCAACGAGTAGAACGATTCCAAATGTGGTTAGGGTCTGGTAGACACCGCCATCATGAGCAACCTCAACAAAGATACCGGCAATATAGAATGGAAGAATCGGGATAATCACTTTGGCGATCATCAATTCGATGATGTTCTTCCCTTCATCGAAGAAACGTTGCAATGTGGAACTTCCTGTTTTTGCGATTCCAATTCCTAAGATGAAGGCAAGTATTAAAGCGGTCATGACACTGAAGATTGGGTCGACGCCAAAATCCATATAGGATTTAAGCCCTTCTGTAGCAGTTCCTTCTGTTGATCCTCCAGCTGAAATAAAAGGAATAACAATGAATGCAACAAGCAGAGCTAGATGACCGGCAATGATTGTAGAGGTATAAGCAAGACCTGTTGTTACACCTACCATCTTTCCAGAATCCTTACCTAAGGCTGCGATCCCACTCGTAATGAAGAAGAGAATAATCAGGGGAACGACAAAGAAAATCAATTCACCAAGAAGCACTTTAACTGTGACCATGGCGCGGGCGATTGGAAGGGGGGCGTAGAGTCCCAGCAAGATCCCGATGATGATCCCAGCTATCAATTTCAGAATCAATTTCATACACTCAACTCCTCTCATTTTATAACTATCAAAAAAATGTATGATAAAAATTAGTATACAACATTTAATATGTAATGTCACAATATTAAATAAATTTATAAAAATGTAAAAAAATGAAATTTTAAATGGTATATGTGGTAGTCTTATAAATTATGAAGCTGTTCCAATGGATCATCAATCGATGACCTTTTGAGGACAGCTTTTTCATTATTATGTGATTCCTCTCAAACTATTAATTTTTTTTGAAAGAAAACAATCGAAAAGAGATACATTTTAAGCAAAGAAATGATAGGATAAATACCCTAGATAGAATTCCAAAATATACCCCTGCACCTATTTATTTGAGATATTTTTCACAATATATCAAAATCGTTGTTTCGACTAATCATAGCGGCATAACGACATTTAGCTGAAAACACTATATTAATGCTAATTATTGGAATAACCTATGAAAATTTGAACGAATCATGGACAATTATTTACGTAAATGTGAACAAAAACTGAACAATGGCATAAACGATAGAAGTGCATAGGGGGGAAGTGCTAATCTAAAGCCAGATAGAGCCTTCACAGAAATGTAACAGTTGGATAACAGCAAATGAAATTTGGATTCTGTCTTACAACTGTTTCTTGTGAAATAACTCTAGTCTAATTATGCAAACGATTTCAAAATGCATGATGAAAGGGTGGTAAAGAGTGAATCCACGTAAATCCTGTCCTGATGAGTATCCTATCACCTTATACTTGAACGGAGTGGAGTTGGCCACCTACCAGTTAACCAATCTAGATTTAGAAGATTGGGCAATTGGCTATCTGTTTACGGAAGGAATTATTGATACGCCCAGTGACCTAAAAGGTTTGATCATAGATGCAGAGCAAGGAAGAATCTTTGCTGAGCTGGGGAGGAACTTTGACGCAGAACATTTTGCTCAAGGTCGCAAGCACTTTACTGCTGGATGTGGCAAAGGAATCACATTTTTCTCCATGACAGATGTGAAAAAATTCCGTAAGGTGAACTCCAATCGAACCGCCTCCATGACCTATCTCTTAAAGAAAAGGCACGAATTTGCATTACAATCTCCATTATATCTCGCTACAGGTGGTATGCACGGAGCTTGTATTGTGGATCGTCAGGGAGTAATTACGGTTCGAGAGGATATCGGCCGCCATAATGCAGTAGATAAAGTGATCGGTCATGCATTGCGCGAAGGCTTAGATCCTGCAGATTTAATTCTGCTAACAACGGGTCGGGTCTCGTACGAAATGCTGGCCAAAGCTGCCCGCTTTGGTTTTGGAATCGTTGGCTCACGGACGGCAGCAACGAAGCAGGCGATCCAATTAGCCAATTTTCTCCATATCGAAGTGGTTGGCTATGTCCGTGGCAAAATGGCATTGGTCTACACATCCTGTGGAAGAATCCTCGATGATGTCACTGAGATGGTTGCTGGGGAGAGCACCAATTAGGGAAGGGGGTTAAGAGGTAAAGAGCCACGAAAGGGCAACAAGATTGTTCAGAAAGGGAGGAGAAGGAATATGGATTTGAATCGTCGACAGTTTCTTAAATTGTCCGGCGCCACAGCGGTTACACTAGCTGTAACTGAGCTTGGCTTCAATCTTCAAGATGCCCATGCTCAAGCATCCAAGCTAAAAATCGCTGATGCGAAAGTAACCCCTACGGTTTGTCCATATTGTGCAGTTGGCTGTGGTATTTTAGTCCACACCAAAGATAATGATGTGATCTATACAGAAGGAAATCCTGATAGTCCAATTAATGAGGGAACTCTCTGTAGTAAAGGAACCACTATTCGCCAGGTCTATACATCAGACCGCCGAATTATGAAACCATTATACCGTGCACCAGGTAGTGATAAATGGGAAGAAAAAGATTGGGAATGGATGCTGCAAACCATTGCTCAACGGATTAAAGAGACTCGTGCACGTACATTTGTCCAAGAAGAGAATGGAATCACGGTAAACAAAACTGATGCCATGGCTTGTTTTGGTGGGGCTGCTCTCGATAACGAAGAGACCTACCTCATCGTGAAGTTAATGCGCTCCTTGGGGCTCACGCATATTGAGCACCAAGCCCGGATATGACACAGCTCCACGGTTGCCGGTCTGGCACCTTCATTTGGTCGTGGAGCAATGACAAATCACTGGAACGATTTACAACATTCTGATGTGATTTTAATCATTGGATGTAACCCAGCAGAGAACCATCCAATTAGCTTTAAATGGATTCATAAAGCAAAAGAACGGGGAGCGAAAGTTATCTCTGTTGACCCGCGATATACACGGACGTCAACACAAGCAGATCTCTACGCACCTCTACGTTCAGGTACAGATATTGCCTTTATCGGTGGCATAATTAATTACGCTCTCCAAAACAATCTCTATCATCATGACTACGTAGTCAACTATACGAACGCTTCGTTCCTTGTTGACGAAGGATTCAACTTTGAGGATGGTCTATTCAGTGGCTATGATGAACTAGCTCGTGACTATGATAAGAGTACATGGACTTTCCAAAAGGATGAAGAAGGAAACATTCTAAAGGATGAAACACTTCAACATCCCCGCTCTGTATTCCAATTATTAAAGAAACACTATGCACGCTATGATGTAGACACAGTAACCGCTGTTACAGGTACACCGAAGGATGTTTACTTAGAAGTTGCAAAAACATTCTGTAGTACTAGTGCCGTAGACAAGACGGGTACATTGCTCTACGCCATGGGTGCAACGCAACACTCGAAGGGTACGCAAAATGTCCGAGTCTACGCCATGCTTCAATTGCTACTTGGTAATATTGGCCGCCCTGGTGGAGGGGTCAATGCTCTCCGCGGAGAGTCCAATGTGCAAGGGTCCACTGACTTCGGTCTCTTGTATCACCAGATCACAGGTTACATGAATGCACCTTTTGCAGCACCGAAGCATGCAACCCTTGAAGATTATTTAAAAACAGAAACACCACCGAGTGGCTTTAAAACCAATACACCAAAATGGTTAATAAGTATGCTCAAGGCTTTCTATGGTCCTAATGCGACACCTGAGAATGAGTTCGGCTACCATTATCTACCTAAGCACAACAAGGATTGTTCTCATATTGCACTCTTTGAATCGATGCTTCGTGGGGAGATTGAAGGCGCTCTACTCTTTGGACAGAACCCCATTGTCGGTGGACCTAATGCAACGAAGGAACATAAAGCGTTAGCAAACCTAAAATGGATGGTGGCTGTGGACCTCTGGGAAACAGAAACATCTGTCTTCTGGAAGGAGAAAGCTGGTAGCAATCCAGCAGAAATCCAAACAGAAGTCTTCTTCTTACCAGCATGTTCCTCCTATGAAAAAGAAGGAACAGTTACCAATAGTGGTCGTTGGATGCAATATCGTTGGCAAGCGATTCCACCGAAGGGTGAATCAAAGGCTGACTTAGAAATCGTCCATATGCTGGCCCGGAGAATTCAAGATCTTTATAAAACCAGCACCGATCCAAAGGATAAGCCAATCCAATCACTCTTCTGGAATTATGGTGAAAGTGACCATCCCGATATGGATCTAGTTCACCGTGAGATCAATGGCTATGAGACAGCCACAGGTAAATTACTAAAGAACTTCACGAAGCTCGCTGATGATGGTTCTACCATCTGTGGTAACTGGATTTACAGTGGGTTCTATCCTGAAGAAGGCAAGGATCTTTCCATGAGTCAGGATAATACTGACGAAGGGATGGGTAACTTCCAAGGCTGGGGCTATGCTTGGCCGATGAATCGGCGGATTCTCTACAATCGTGCTTCCTGTGATCCAAGCGGAAAACCATGGAGCGAGAATAAGAAGAATATTTGGTGGGATGCAGCTCAAGGAAAATGGGTTGGCTATGATATTCCAGACTTTGGCGGAACCAAAGCGCCTGATGGCCCTGGTGGAACAGATGCCTTTATCATGCAGAAGGATGGAAAAGGCGCCATCTTTGGACCAGTGAGTGATGGACCATTCCCAGAGCATTATGAGCCTTTTGAAAGCCCAGTGCCCAATGCATTCTCATCCATTAACTTTAGCCCAACTGCGAAGGTGTACACAGGTGACCATAATCCTAAGGGGGATGCAGAACGCTATCCCATTGTCGCCACCACCTATCGTGTATCAGAACACTGGCAATCTGGTTCCATGACACGGAATCAAGAGTGGCTATCAGAACTGATGCCTCATATGTTCGTAGAGATTGGTGAAGATTTAGCCCAGGAGAAGGGCATCAAGAATAAAGATCGTGTAATCGTCGAATCAGCCCGTGGTAACATTGAGGCCTATGCCCTTGTAACCAAGCGTCTTGCTGCCTTTACAATCAGAGGGAAGAAGGTACACCAGCTTGGTATGCCATGGCAATATGGCTTCCAAGGAATCGCTACTGGGGATAATGCAAACCGCTTAACACCGCACGTAGCAGACCCCAATGCAAAAATTCCAGAGTATAAAGCATTCCTCTGTGATATAAGGAGGGCTGACTAATGGCAAAATATATTAAACTGGTTGACGTAACTCGTTGTGATGGCTGTCGTGCCTGTATGGTAGCGTGCAAGAACTGGAATGACCTCCCAGCTGAGCCGGAGAAATTTCAGGGAAGTTACCAATCCCACGAGCATCTAACCGCGAATGTCTGGAATTTGATTACCTTTAAGGAGCAAGAGACTGCTGATGGTGGATATGAGTTCCTTTTCCGTCATGCTGCCTGTCTTCACTGTACTGATGCGGCTTGCGTGAAGGTATGTCCAGAGGATGCACTCGGTCATACGGAGTTTGGTTCTGTTGTTGTCGACTATGACAAATGTGTAGGATGCGGTTACTGTACACAAGCTTGTCCCTTCGATGTCATCCAACTGGCTAATCATGTGGATGAAAGTGGGAAGAAGTATCGTCGTGCACAAAAATGTACCCTCTGTACCGATCGTCTCGAAAATGGGTTACAACCAGCATGTGTACAAGCTTGTCATACCGACTGTCTCGTCTTTGGTGAAGAGGATGAAATGCTAGCTTTGGCCGCTGAACGTCTTGAAGTAGCAAAGAAACGCTTCCCAAAAGCCAATATTTACAATCCTCAGAGCATCAATGGAACCCATACGGTCTATGTATTAGCAGATGAGCCAGAAGTCTATGATTTACCATCCAATCCAAAGGTTCCAGTAACTGCAACGGTTTGGAAGGATTATGCACAGCCTCTTGGCAAGCTGTTTATGGGTGCTACCACATTTGGGGTAGTGAGTGCCTTCGTCGCATCCAAATTGTTTAGTAAGAAAGAAGAGCATGAAGGGGAAGGAGATGAGCGTCATGAGTAATACGACGGTCAACACAAGCCAGCCCAAGATGGTGAAACGCTTTACGAAGCCCATTATCTTTGTGCACTGGCTCAATGCTACAGCCTTCTTTGCCCTCTTTCTAACGGGGCTACCATTGTACACAGAAACTTTCGATTTTCTCTATCCCGTCTTTGGTGGTCCTGCTAGTGCAAGGTTGCTACATCGTATCTTTGCTGTGATGTTTATCATGCCAACCTTCATCGCTATTCTCTTTGATCCGAAGAGCTTCTTCCACTGGATCAAGCAGATCTTTACATGGCGGAAAAATGATGTGGGCTTCTTCCTTCCATTTGCCAAAGAGTTCTTTGGCGGGAAGTCCGAAGTTCCACCTCAAGGGTATTATAACGCTGGGGAAAAAGTGAATTCACTTCTTCAGATTCTCATGGCGATCTTCATTATTACTTCTGGGATCGTGATGTGGTTCCCCCATCTCTTCCCAGCTGGATTAGTCAACTGGGCTTATCCAATGCATGATATCGGTGTCGGATTAGCTGTGGGTGTTGTTGTTGGTCATGTTTATATGAGTGTTTTCCAAGCAAAGGGTTCTTTACATGGAATGACAAAGGGCGATGTGACTATCGATTTTGCAAAGGAACACTATCCCCTTTGGGTTGAAGAGCTTGAAAAAGAAAAGAAACAAGCATAATTGGATTATAAATAGGAAGAGAGCTGCCTGGGGGACAGGCAGCCCTTCCTCTTTGATGAAATGAGGTGGCAACCATGAGTGTCAACGTCGTTCCAGAACAATATTTAGCGTTGCAAGAGAAAATTGTTGCGTTGCAGAGTGAATGGCAAAAAAAGGTTCAAATCGATGACTCTCTACCAACAAACTGGCCCCTGAAAACAGATGGGATCCCACATGTAACGAAGATTCCATTCCATATAGATCTAAAGCTATTTCAAGATTGGATATCCCAACTGGCTGCAGCGATCAGCGAATATGATCAACGCTGGCAACCGGATGTTGAGCGTTTGCTAAAAGTAGTTGGAGCAGATCCAGAACGTTGGCAGCAGGAAGCGGTGGCCTGCAATACTTATTACTTTCAACAGGTAGCTGAGGAGGAAGGGGTAGCGAGCTGGTTACCTCACTTTTTGGCAGAGCATGCTATTAGACCTTTTCTACGTGAGTTAGCTCATGTTTATCAGGAGGAGTTGGCGAAGATCGACCAGCATGTGAAGGGCACTGGCTGCCCGATCTGTGGTGAGCCGATCCGTATGGCGAAAATGGAACGTCTCGGTCGGAAGGCATTAGTTTGTCCACGCTGTGAAGGGGAATGGCATGAGAACCGTGTCGTCTGCTCACATTGCGGTAATCAAAATCCGAAAACAATGAAATATTTCACTGTGGAAGAGGAGGATACCATCCAGCTCCATGTATGTGAAGAGTGCCATGGGTATTTGAAGGTAGTGGATGATCGGAAGCGGATCAAGAAAACGCGTCCTGCATTATTGGATGTTCAAACACTACACATGGATTTGGTAGCGCAAAATCGCGGCTATGGAGTTGACCCTTCTGATAAAAAGCAGGAGAATTGAGTTATATCACTCATCAGAGGTGTTGAGACGATGTTAAATGCGACAGCAATTATCCTAGCTGGTGGAAAGTCAAGTAGAATGGGAACAAATAAAGCGCTTCTGCCTGTAGGTGGAGAACAGAATATTACACGTTTACGTAATCGATTACAGCTTCTCTTTCCCGAAGTGCTTCTCGTTACCAATGATCCAGAAACCTATCAATTCTTACAGATTCCGATCACAACCGATCGTTACCCTGGTCAGGGACCACTGGCAGGGATTCATGCAGGACTAGATTTGTCCTCTAATCCTTATGCCCTAGTAATTGCCTGTGATATGCCGTTTATTTCCCAAGAAATTGCCCACTATCTGGTTGAACAAGCAGAGGGTTTTGATGCAGTTGTTCCTCGGATCGAGGGGCAATTACATCCTTTGTTTGCGGTTTATCGAAGCGCACTTGTACCGGTGATTGAGGAATGCTTAAAGAGTGATCAGCTTCGGATGAATGATCTCCTCGAACAAGTAAAGGTTCGTTATATTGATGAGAAAGAGCTGGAGAATGCGAAGCTCACCATCGGTGAAGCATTTTACAATATGAATCGTCCAGAAGAGTATGAGCGGGCACAGCAGATTGCTGAACAAGAATAAAGATAACTACAACTCGATGAACAAGGGAGGGATCATCCGTGCAGTTTTTTTCAGTAAAAAGTGTGGAAGAGACAACAAGCTTAATTGATCAACAGGTAAAACCCTGTACGGAGAAGGAAACACTTCCTTTATTAGAGGCACTTGGCCGTGTGTTAGCGGCGGACATCGTGGCACCAGAGCATGTTCCTCCCTTTTCTCGTTCCACGGTAGACGGCTTTGCAGTACGAGCCAGTGACACATTTGGCTCCTCTGAAACCATGCCAGGCTTTTTACAGGTAGTAGGTTCAGTGAAGATGGGGGAACAGGCAGAGACCCCACTTCATGCTGGAGAAGCAATCTCCATTCCAACAGGTGGTATGCTACCATCTGGTGCCGATAGTGTGGTTATGATAGAGCATTGTGAGAACTTGGATGGATTACTTAATGTGTACCATCAGGTAGCACCATGGGAGAATGTGATCCGAACAGGCGAGGATGTGCAACTGGGTTCAATCATTATGGAGCAAGGAACGCGCCTACGCCCACAAGAGCTAGGTGCATTAGCTTCCTTAGGCATTACCCATGTGGATGTCTATCGTCCCCTTCGCATTGCCTACTTTTCCTCTGGAGACGAGATTGTTCCTGCTGCTCAAAAGGAATTAAGGCCTGGCCAGATTCGGGATATTAATAGCATGACCGTTGGTGGATTGGTTCGTCAATGGGGTGGCGAGTATATTGATGGTGGGATTGTTCATGATAATCGTGAGGCGTTAAAGCAGAGAGCTGAAGAGTTATTGAAGCAAGCTGATATGTTGGTTATGTCTGGAGGTAGTTCTGTGGGAGCAAAGGATTACACCACAGAAGTGATTCAAGAATTAGGGGAGCCAGGGGTTTATGTCCATGGGATCTCGATCAAACCAGGAAAACCAACAATCATAGCCAATGCCAATGGAAAACCGGTAATCGGCTTACCAGGACATCCTGCCTCAGCCATGGTGATTTTTCAACGATTCGGGAAGCGTGCCTTCCAACGCCTTAGCGGTGAGAAGCTGGAGACTGCTCCTTATATGTTCGCCCGATCCACAAGAAACCTTCACTCCGCAGCAGGTCGTTCGGATTATATTCGAGTACGCCTGCTTGAGAAAGAGGGAGAGTGGTGGGCTGAACCGATTATTGGCAAATCAGGGTTAATCTCAACCCTGGTACAAAGTGATGGTTTACTGGAGATTGCAGCAGAAAAAGAGGGCGTCTTGCAAGGGGAACTTGCTCCAGTAATACGATTACGATAGGAGATGACGAGGTGAAAACAGGGGATTTTCAACGGCAGATTTATTTAGAGGATAAGCCTCGGATTGTGGCAAGGGATGAGCTATTGAATGCTTGGAATTTGAAGCGAGAGACAGAGTGGTTGCCAACGAAGCAAGCGTTGGGGCGGATTACTGCATCTCCTATTTTTGCTGAGCTGTCTGCCCCTCACTATCATGCTTCTGCTATGGATGGAATTGCAGTGCGAGCAGAAACCACTTATGGAGCCCATGAGATGAATCCCCTCACCTTGAAAAAGGGACGGGATTTTATCTTTGTGGATACAGGTGACCCCATTCCAGCACCATTGGATGCAGTAATTATGATCGAAAAAATACATCAATTGGATGATGATACAGTAGAAATTATTGAGCCGATTACACCATGGCAGGATATTCGCCCCATCGGTGAGGATATGGTGCATGGTGAGATGATCCTTCCGCAGGGGCATCGCTTACGCCCTGTTGATCTCGGTGCACTATTAGCAGGTGGTATTTTACAAGTACCTGTAGTACAGCGACCACGGGTAGCCATTCTTCCTACTGGAAGTGAGCTTGTACAACCTACGACTGAGGTGCATCCAGGGGATATTATTGAATTTAATGGGACGGTTTTTGCTAGCTATGTAGAAGAGTGGGGAGGAGATCCTTTCCTTCAGCCCATTACGAAGGATGATCCTGATTTACTTCGTAGAACACTACGGGAACAGGTACAAGCCGCTGATCTGGTCATTGTCAATGCAGGCTCATCAGCAGGCTCGGAAGATTATACCGTACATATCCTCAATGAACTCGGTGAAGTCTTTACCCATGGTGTAGCAACGCGCCCAGGTAAGCCAGTTATTCTAGGCATGATCGATGGTAAACCTGTCATTGGCTTACCGGGTTATCCAGTCTCGGCATATCTAGCCATGGAGTGGTTTGTGCGTCCCTTAATCTGTCATTATCTTGGAATTCCTGAACCGCAGCGCTCCACCTTGAAGGCACGTTTGGGAAGACGTGTGGTATCTAATATGGGAGCAGAAGACTTTGTCCGTGTCAATGTAGGGCAGGTAGATGGTCAGTATATTGCTCTCCCTCTAACTAGAGCAGCAGGTGTAACCATGTCCATGGTACGTGCTGATGGCTTATTAGTGGTTCCTCCAGATAGTTTAGGATTAGAACAGGGTGAAGAGGTGGAGATTCAACTTTATCAGTCACAAGCAGCCATCGATAAGTCGATTCTATTCTCGGGAAGTCATGATTTAACCATCGATCTACTCTCTTCCCATATGCGGACTCGTGATGTGGAACGGCAGATTATCGCAGCTCATACTGGAAGCATGGCTGGAATCTTAGCCATTCGTAAGGGAGAAGCTCACCTCGCAGGTATTCATCTCCTCGATACAGAGACCGGTGAGTATAACCGCTCGTTTGTACAACGCTTTGCTACAGGAAAGGCTGTGGTTTTGCTCCCCTTTTTAAAGCGAGCACAAGGTTGGTTTGTTCCCAAGGGGAATCCAGATGGAATTCATGAGGTGTCAGACTTAGTCAAAAAAGAGATTCAATTTGTGAATCGACAAAAGGGAGCAGGCACAAGGGTGCTGTTTGATCATCTGTTGCGAAAAGCAGGGATTTCTCCTGAACAGATTGAGGGCTACAATCGCGAGATGTTTACCCATCTCAGTGTGGCTGCAGAAGTAAAGGAACGACCTCATTCGGTTGGATTAGGAATCTACTCAGCAGCGAAGGCCATGGGGTTGGATTTTATTTATCTAGCTGATGAGTCTTATGATCTGTTAATGACTCAGGAATTCTTTGAAAGTGCTGGTGGAAGGCTCCTTTACAAAGTGATTAGTTCACCGCAATTCGTGGAGGAAGTGAACCGTCTTGGGGGCTATAAAGTAGTGGATCATCCAGAACCCATTTACTTTGATGATGCAACTACAACTACCACAACATCAAGGGATTAATGTTAAATAAAAGAGCAAAGCCCACGGAAAAGAGTTTTTCGTGGGCTTTATGCTGACTTTATATTCTCTTTAGGCTGTAATCGTCATGAGATGCTTAATACGAAGTAATGCTTCATCGATCATCTCAGCGGTAATTCCATGGTGGGTAACAAAGCGAATCGAGTTCGAATTAAATGCGGAAGCAATAATTCCAACATCATGTAGCTGATCAATGAGTTGAGTACTGGTCATCCCAGTTCCAGTAATGTCGCAGAGCAAAATATTGGTTTCAATATCAGCAGGATTAACTTGGAAGCCAGGAATCTCTTGTAATCCTTCGGCAAGACGCTTCGCATTCATATGGTCTTCAGCAAGACGGTCTACCATTTCTGTTAATGCGACGATCCCTGCTGCAGCGAGGAAACCAGATTGACGCAGGCCACCACCCATTCGTTTTCGCCAATGGCGTGCTCGTTCAATGAAGGGACGACTACCAACAAGGAGAGAGCCAACAGGAGCAGCTAAGCCTTTGGATAGACAGAATTGCATTGAATCACAGGTAGCAGCGTACTCTTTTAATGATGTACCACTAGCAACCATGGCATTAAAGATCCGCGCCCCATCAACATGGACTGGAATGTTATATTTCTGACCAACCTGATAAACTTCTTTCATTTTGGAGAGAGGAATAACACGTCCACCTGCTTGATTGTGGGTATTCTCCATACAGATTAAACCAATATCTCCCTTATGGATGTCATGAGGATGAATGGCCCTTTCTACTGCTTCGGCTGTTAATGCGCCGTGAAACCCTGCAATGGGTTTCACCTGAACACCGGCAAGTGCAGCTGGAGCAGCGCCCTCTAATGTATAGATATGGCTCAATTCTTCAGCGATCACCTCTTGTCCAATAGAGCAATGGGAGAGGATGGCTAATTGGTTTCCCTGTGTACCACTCGTCGCAAAGAGTGCAGCTTCTTTACCTGTCATTTCGCATGCTAGCTCTTCTAAGCGGCGCATCGTAGGGTCTTCACCATAGACATCATCTCCCACTTTGGCCTCATACATTGCTCTTCGCATTACCTCTGTTTGTTGTGTAACTGTATCGCTTCGTAGATCGATCCTTACCTCCATTTTTGCTTGCATCCCTTCTATATCATTGTATTTCAAAAATTATATAATGATAGGATACCACAATGGCAGTAGAATGTGGCAAAGAAATTAACAAAAATACAAAAAAAGCTATCCAATTAGGATAGCTTTTTGCTTCACTTTTTAGTTGACTGGAGCGCTTTCCTCGGCAATCTCAGGAGTTTTTTCACTATATTTTACAAGATGTGGCAATTTGATTAAGTAGAAGATACCCGATAGGAGTAAGGCACCGCTAATAATATAGAAGAGTGCTACGGTAGGAACCCATAGGGGATAGATTAAGAGAATCACGCCTAAGGTAGCGGTATGGGCAAGCATGATGAGAGGATCGATCCATCCTTGGACACGGCCCATCATATTCTTATCCACAACACGGGGCAACCAGCCTCCCAATCCTACATTACAAAAAGCGAGACAAAGGGCAAGAAGCACAGTACCGGAAAAGAAGAAGAGGTGTGTAGTCGAGAACTGGAGACCACCAAGGCTAAAAAGAATATGATCTGAATTCGTGAGCCAGCTCGCGATGGACATGATAAATACTGCCAGACCACTTCCAATTAGTCCGCCAATTAGCATGATGTGTAGCTGAACTCGCTGGGCAACTTTGGATGCGATAATGCTTCCTATTAAAATACCAATCCCAAAGATAATTCCTAAAATTGCCATGAACTGTTGATAGGTATCCTCATTAGCAATTTCATAGCGAAGATAGAACTGCGGTGCCACACTAAAGCCACCATTGACGATACCTAAGAAGAAGAAGCCGATCATCAAATTGCGAAGTAAGGGATAATGAAGAATGTACTGTAGTCCATTCTTAAAGTCATGAAGTACGCTTTTGACGTTAAATTCATTCCAACTGGATTTACCGTTAGGCAGACGAACTTCTTTAGGAATTCTGCAGGAATGAATTAAAATTCCTGATATACAGAAGCAAAGGGCATCCAAAATAATGGTACCGTATATTCCCACACTTCGATAGAGCAAAGCAGCAATCCCGATCCCAAAGATGTTGAAGATCGATCCCATCATTTGATTCAAACCAGCAGCAGACGTGAATTCATCATCCTTGAGGATCCCTTGAACTAATGCGGCCTCAGCAGGGATAAAGAATTTTGCCACCGAGCTACGGAGAAAGAGTAAGAAGATAAAGAATGGAATCGATTGAAGATAGATAGCTAGTATCATAAGAAGTGTAATTCCAGCGCGAATCCAGTCTGAGCTATAGGCGATTTTCAGACGGTCGAAGCGGTCTGCCACAACACCAACGATGAAGAAAAGTAAGAGTGTAGGTATGGAAAACATCAGTTCTGTTATGGTTACATAGCGAGGCTGTTCGGCAAAATGGTCTAAAAGATAAAACGTAAAGGCCATCATCCCCACAACACTGCCAAATTGCTGCGTAAACATGGCGAAGAATAGTTTGCGGTAATTCAGATTTTTAAAAACTTCAAATACCGATTTGTGTTCACTCATCTCGCTCACACCTTTATCATTTTTCTATACATGTCCATACGCTGCTCTTTCATAGAAGGTTCGATCTACTTGTCATGCTTTTAGCATAACACTTGAAAAAAACATAAAAATCAGTCTTCCGGTTGATTTTTTACACGCCCCTTGTCGGAGCGAAAAAAAGGTATAAGGATGGAGTGAATGATCGGTTCCTAGATTAATGTATTCGAATTAAGTACAGACTATGGAAGAAGGATCTATTTGATCTGTAGCGTAGCATACGATGCCAATTCTAGCTATAATGGAATTGGTTTGATCTGAAGGGAAGTGATGAAGCCGTGAGATATCGGTGGTTACAACAACATTCTGCTATGTGGGTTGAAGAAGGAATCATTACTGCAGAACAACGTGAGAATATTCTTCAATTATATAAGAAGCGAATCTCTGCCATTCAGATTTTTACGATTTTAGGCGCGATCCTTATCGGGTTTGCTGCCCTAAGCTTTGTTGCAGCAAATTGGCAGGGGATGGATTTATGGTGGAAGGTAATCCTTATTTATGTGGTGATGTCACTCTCTTATCATATGGGGTATGAGATGGATCGCCGTGGTCTAAAGGCATGGTCCTTATCTTTTGGACTTCTGGGCACCCTCCTTTTTGGTGTTGGTCTACTCTTGTTTGAGCAGCTTTTCCATCCACCTTTCTTATCAGAGAATGCCCTTTATTTATGGAGCATTGGGATTTTTCTTGTGGGGTATGTCTATAAGATGCAGTGGTTCCCCATTTTTGGTTTGATCGTTCTCAATATTGCTCAGGTGAGTGGAGGTTGGGATGGCTCATCTGATTGGTATTACTTGCTTGTCTTTATACTGCTCTTTCTTCCGTATCTTTATCGTTATGGGACAGGGTTATTACAATTGGTCGCTTTACTCTCATTCTCCGTCAATGTATGGTATCTGATCCTTTCAGCGCAAGTAGGTAGTCTTTGGATGCTAATCTATGCCATGATCTTACTACTGGTCAGCTTGTGGCAAGAGAGGATTGTCATTCACCGTTTCTTTCGCTATATCGGATTGTTGATTGCATTTCTGTTTACCTTTGCATTTGGGATTGATACTGGTTTGCCAGAAACAGCAGCTGGCTCCATTCCACTTGTAGGCATTGGCGGTCTACTTGCTATTGGCTATCTCCTGCTTCTCCGGCATCAAGGCAAAACCATCCGTTTTCTTGATCTTGTTCTGTTCACTCCGCTTTTCTTAGGTTGTGTGGTGGAGGTAGAATGGTTTTACATTCTTATGCTCTATATCGCTTCCTTCTACTTTATTACTGTAGGAATTCGCCAACATGATGAAGCGGAATATTACACCGGATTCATTCTCTTCCTTGTTGCTACCTTACAAGGCTATTCGCTCTTTACTTGGAAGATGATGAATAAGTCTCTCTTCTTCCTGATTGGTGGTCTTCTTCTCTTTGCTATCAGCTACCTGATGCAGAAGAAAAAAGATGACTGGATGAGGAAAGGAGGGGATGAAGAATGAAATCATTCCGTGCTCGCTTGATCATTGTGATGCTGATTCAAATGTTCATCCTCGCCCTCTTTCCTCTATCCACCTTGTGGATGGAACGGGGCGGTCAGGCTGTAGTTCTGGATGGTGAAGTGTATGGGACTTCTCGTTCTTGGGCAGGTACTTATTACTCGTTTGGTCTAGACATTCGTGATATTAGCTGGGATCTTGTAGAAAAACCAGCTCCGGCTAATGTAGATGGATGGCCACGCGATAGCATCATCGTCTATGTTGTACTTGCAAAAGCGGAAGAGAAATATGATGTGAGCCGTGTTACATGGAGCAAGCCTACGCTTGCAGATGACGAAGTGATGCTTATAGGTAGAACCTATGATCTAAGAAGCCCTGTGCTTTGGGTGAATTATGACCTAAATCGCTTCTACGTGAGTGAAAATGAACGAATGGATTGGCACTATCCAACAAAGAATGCTCAGATCGAATTACTTGTAACTCCCAATGGATATGCCAGAGTGAAAGAAATCGTGATAAAATAAAAGAATCGGCATTTCGATCAGAACCAACTTGAAAGAGCAAGGCAGTGCATGGCACTGCTTTTTTTGCAGACAAATATATACCCTATAAGGTATATATGTCAGCTTTGTAACTTGTTAGGAGGAGTAGGCAGTGCGGCTAATAGAGATTGATGAGTATGAACGAGAGACGATGCAATTGGCGAAGCCGATCCATGATCAATACCATCGTGTTCTACTCAACCAAGGTGCGACCATACATGATAAATATTTAACCACATTAAAGGAACTAGGGATTCGTTATCTCTTTGTTGAAGATGCAATCTCTCATGATATCACCATGGATGAAATGTTCGATATGCCTACGTGGATGGATGCAGTGAAAATAGTTCATCAGACATTTAATCAAGTGAAAAAGGAAGAGAAATTGAACTTAATTGCTTTACAGGAGCTTGCGGGACAATTGATCATCGAAGTTCAGCGTCGTAAAATCCTCGCATTAATTCCCTCTACCACCATGGCGAAGGATCTGCTGCTCTACACGCACTCTGTCAATGTGGCCATTCTTAGTTTGGAGATCGGTCGCCAAATGGGATACAATAACATACAGTTGCGTGACTTGATTCTTGGGGCGCTGCTCCATGATATTGGGAAAGTGCTTATTGAAGAAGTAAAGGAGCACCCCAAAGCAGGCTTTCAATTTCTTCGTCATATTCATGAGTTAAACCTCATGTGTGCTCACGTGTCCTATCAGCACCATGAACGTTGGAATGGTAAGGGTTATCCTCGGGAGATCCGAGGGATGCAGATCATTCCCTACGCACAGATTGTAAGTATCGCCAATTTTTATGAAAAGGCGATATCGCGAGGAAATAAACCACATCTTGTGATGGAAACGATTATGGCACTTAGTGATACGGTTTTTGCGCCGGAGATCATAAGCGCATTTATTCGTTCTGTTCCACCATATCCCCCAGGGACAACCGTACATTTAATGTCAGGTGAAGAAGTGGTGGTTACAGGGATTCGTAATTTAATGCAACGTCCCATTGTTCGTAAAGGTAATATGCAGGAAATCTCGCTAGAAGATGAACCGACGATCCTGATTGATGGAGGGAAGGAATGTGACAAGGAGACTCTCCTACGACTTCTTTAATCGTGATGCTCGCGTGGTGGCCCAGGAGTTATTGGGTAAGGAATTGGTACGAAAGCAAAATAAGCAATTGCTCGTGGGGCGAATTGTGGAAACAGAAGCCTACCTTGGTCCAGAAGATAAAGCAGCTCACTCCTTTGGCAATCGGCGTACTCCACGTACAGAAGTGATGTTCGGCCCAGCCGGGTTTGCCTATGTTTACTTCATTTATGGAATGTATTATAACTTCAATGTGATTACCAATCAACCAGGAAAACCTGAAGGTGTCCTGATCCGTGCACTTGAACCTCTTGAGGGAATTGAAGCGATGAAAAATAATCGCAAGATCACCCGTCCCAATCTCTGTAATCTCACCAATGGCCCAGGTAAGCTGTGTCAATCGTTGGCCATTGATAAAGCCTTTTATGGCTATGATCTAGTGGCTGGCGAGTCACTCTACCTTCGTCATGGAAGTGAGACAGAACCTTTTATTATTAGTAGTGGGGCGCGGGTCAATATTGCGTATGCCGAAGAATTTGTAGGCCGACCTTGGCGTTATTTTATTCAGGGCCATCCGTGTATTTCCGTGAAACCATCGAAAAAAAAGTAAGGGAGCCTGCTATACTTAGCAGGTTTTTTGTTTAGCCAATTTTCTACGCATTATCTTCGCTATGTGATCATAAAGAAATTGTTGTAACTTATTGCCCACCTCGTTCGTCTATAAAAGGGAGTAGAAGATTTTTGAAAGGAGAAAGGGAGAGAGCGTCATGGAGGAGAATCAGGTCCTAATCCGCGTCAATCATGTGCAACGCAAGTTCCCAGCTGGGAACCGGGAGCTGCATGTTCTCAAGGATATTGAGATGGAGATTGACAAGGGTGAGCTGGTTATACTAAAGGGTCGCTCAGGTTCAGGGAAGACGACACTATTAAATATTATAGGTGGATTAGATACTCCCTCATCTGGAGAGGTCTGGTTTAGTGATCAGAACCTGAATGAACTGAGCGATGATGAACGAACACGATTAAGACAAAAAAATTACGGATTTATCTTTCAATCCTTCGCCTTGATGCCTCTTCTTTCCGCAGAGGAGAATGTGGAGTTAGGCTGCCGCCTAGCCCATGTACCACGCAGTGAATGGAAAGAACGAGTGGCAACATGCTTGGAATTGGTAGGATTGACGAAGCGGGCAAAACACCGTCCGTTTGAGATGAGTGGTGGTGAACAACAACGGGTCGCCATCGCAAGAGCAATCGTTCATCATCCTACATTTATTCTTGCTGATGAGCCTACAGCAGAGTTGGATTCGAAGACGGCTCATCATGTCATGGATATTTTTCGCCAATTAGTTAAAGAAGAAGGGATCACGATTTGTATGACTACCCATGATCCCACCATAATGGAGGTTGCAGATCATGTTTATGAAATGGTCGACGGGCGCTTACAAGTTCAGTAAACTTCTCCTGGTCGTTGCATTGATTTTTACCATCTTACCAGGATGTTCTCTTTTTCCTAAGGAGGAAGAGGAAGAAGTGATTCCGGTTATTGCACCTCCGCCCATTTCGAAAAAACCAGAGTACAAAGTGGAGCGGGGCAATATTCAGGAATACTTCAAAGGGAAGGGAGAGATGGTCTCTCTTCGCGAGCAGTCCTTATCATTTAAAATTGAAGGAAAAGAGATTAAAAAGATTCATGTGAAGGCTGGCGATAAAGTTACTGAGGGCCAGCTTTTAGCGGAGTTAGAGATGAAAGAGAAGGATGAAAAATCAATTGAATTACGAATCCTTCAAAAAAAGTTAGAGGTGGAAGATGCTAAAAATAATCTCGTCAAGGTTCTCCGTGGGGAAGATGTAAGCAATGAACAGGAAGATGATAACACCGCAGAGTTAAACCGCGAGATTCAAGTTGAAGAAGCAAAATTACTTTACGAAATTAAGAAGCAAGAATATGAGGATCTCATTGGGCAGGCTAACGATGCAAAAATCACTGCTCCTTTTGCTGGCGAAGTGATCAATGTGTATCGCCAAGAAGGGGACACCTCAATAAAGAACCAGTCCGTAATTTTTGTTGCTGATACGAATCAGCTAGTGGTTGGTTTTAAAACCACAGAAGACAAGTGGAAGGACATGTATATTGGTCAAGAAGTAAAAGTTGAAATCAGTGGAGCGGCAGCCATCACAGGTAAAATTATGCGTCTTCCGATAACTGATGATAATCAAAATAATAACAATAATTATTATGGCGGTCGTTATGACAGTCAAGAGAAGAAACCTGAAGAGAAGATTAAAGAATATGTACTCATTGAGTTACCGAAGGTACCGGATTCTGCAACAAGAGGAATGAGAGCCAGTGTCTCTGTTCTCCTGCAGGAAAAGGTGAATGTACTTTATATTCCTCCTGCTTCATTACGTACCTATGGAGGACGTAATTACGTGAAAGTGATTGATAAAGAGGGTAACAAGCGCGAAGTGGATGTTGAAGTAGGAATGCAGACGGCAACCAAGGTGGAAATAATCTCAGGCCTTGAAGAAGGTCAGATTGTCGAAGGGCGATAGTCATGCAAATCTTTCGTTTTCTTTTTAGGAAAATGTGGAGTAACCGTTGGTTGACGGGAAGCTCGTTACTGGGCTTGATCATTGCCGTCGCACTCACGACGAGCATTCCCATGTATACTGATGGTTCGATGCAACGATTCGTTAATAAAGAACTGGAAGCGCAGAGTGAAGGCTTACCAGCTGGTTCCATGGTCCTCCGTTATCAACGGATGGGTAGTGAGAAGGCAGAACTAGATAAATTCAATGCCATGCGCAAGTATGTTGCTGAAGAAGTGACAATGCAGGCTGGCTTTCCTAATGAGACGCTCTATGAAACCATGGGATTACGGAACGAACGGATCACCCCCGTGGATCCTGATGCTGTAGATCCCAGCCGTCGCCGTGAGATGGGCGTAGGTGTGGCCTCAGAAGTGGAAAAACAGATTGAGATTGTCCAAGGACGAATGTATTCTGACAAGGCTCCCAACGGTGTCATTGAAGCCATCGTGCCGGAGGATGCTCTGCATATTAAGAACTTTAGTGTGGGCACACAATTTCGTTATCCTGTACAAGGTAAGAAGCCATTAGTCATTGAAGTGGTTGGAGCCTATCAGGTAAAAAATCCTGATGATACGTTCTGGTTCCAAGGAACTGATCGATTAAACAATCAGTTTCTGGTTTCTGAAACTGTCTTTCTTGATGAGATCCTCCAGAAGCAAGAGGTTCCCCTCGGTGAAGCTTCTTGGTATCTAAAATATAATCTCGGTGAGATGAAGACCAAGCAGATTGCCCAGACTGCTAAATGGTTGAAAGGTCTAGATTATCAGCTGAATCAAGTATTACCTTACACCAAAGTTGAGATTAGCTTTTATGATACCTTAGAGTACTTCCGAGTACAGAACCAACAGATGAAGACACTACTCTTTACACTGGTTGCTCCCATTCTTGTGCTAGTCTTTTACTATGTTTCCATGAACTCTCGACAAGCCCTAGAAAGACAGCAACAGGATATCGCTACACTGCGAAGTCGTGGTGGGAGTACCAAGCAGATCTTTTGGCTCTATTTATTGGAAGGGATCATCCTCGGTTTGGTCGCACTCTTTGTCGGTGGAATTCTCGGCTTTATAATGGCGAAGAGTATCGGGAGTTCCAGCGGTTTTCTAGAATTTGTCAGTCGAAAAACCATTCCAATCGAAGTATCATTAACGGCTATTTTATATGGTTTAGCTGCAGTCTTATTTGCAGTATTAGCTAGTGTTATTCCTGCTATTCAATATGCGAAGCAAAGCATTGTTAACCACAAGCAAGAGATGGCACGTAAATCGAAGAAACCATTCTGGTATCGCTTCGGCTTTGACTTCATCCTATTAGGAGTGGCTGGGTATGGCTGGTACCTCTTTAAACAGCGAGAGCTTACGTTGGTTCAGACAGGACTAACAGCTGACCAACTGCAGGTACATCCTTTAACATTCTTTGTTCCTGCCCTTTCCTTATTTGCTGTAGGACTTTTGTTTTTACGACTTTTTCCATTTTTGTTAAAGTCTTTACTCTTTCTTAGTAAGAAGTATGCGCCTACCTCTGTCTATTTGGGAATGACACAGTTGGCGCGGTCTGCACGACAATATCATCCCATCATGTTACTCCTTGTCCTTACCCTTGGCTTGGGTGTCTATAATTCGTCAGCAGCTCGAACCATCGATATGAACTC
Organism: Rubeoparvulum massiliense; assembly: GCF_001049895.1. Classification (GTDB taxonomy): domain Bacteria; phylum Bacillota; class Bacilli; order Rubeoparvulales; family Rubeoparvulaceae; genus Rubeoparvulum; species Rubeoparvulum massiliense. The sequence continues at coordinate 22,058 of NZ_CVPE01000005.1, read as the reverse complement.
CAATGATCGCCTCTGGTATCAAAATGGTGCTGATGTGGTACTTCAAGCTATTTGGGAAGGTCATGCGGATCAAGAAGCATTACAGAAGGAGTTAGAGAAGCAACAAGGAGGCAATAACAATTCTGGTGGTTCAAGAGCACCAGGCGGACGACCAGGGAGCATGCCTGGTCAAGGTGGAATTGACTATAGTCGTATTCCTATTCGATATGTAGAACCTCCCTTTGAAATTTATCGTAATATGGAGGGGGTTGAAGAAGCAACACGGGTTTATAAGGATGAAGTCACCCTCTCTGTGGCGAAGCGGAGTCTTGGCAAGGGGAATATGATGGCTATTGATAATGACTCGTTCTATAAGGTGGCCCAATTCCGTGATGGTCTTAACCCTGCAACATCTGATAAATACTTAAATGGCCTTGGAGTATATGCACAGGGTGTGATTATTTCTGATAAGTTTGCCAAGGAGAATGGGATTGAACCAGGGCATCAAGTCAATTTGATTATTCAGCAACAGCCTGTAGAGTTCGTAGTGGTAGCGACAGTTCCATACTGGCCTACCTTAAACCCCAATGATAAGCCATTCTTTATTACCAACCTCAGCTATATTCATGAGGAATTACCGATGCGTCCTTATGAGGTTTGGTTTAAGATGCAAGATGGTGGAAGTGTTCGCGACCTTGTATATGGTTTAGCTGATAAAGGGATCTATCTCTCCAAGGTGGTTGATACGAGAACGGACCAAATTATTCAGAATAAGCATCCATCTCGTGGTGGTGTTTATGGAATTCTTAGTCTCGGATTTTTAATCTCGATTCTCATCTCCTTGCTTGGCTATGTACTATTCTGGTTCTTTAGCCTGCGAGCACGAACCCTGCAGTTTGGGGTATTGCGTGCCATTGGTTTGACAAGGCGACAGTTAACCACCACCCTGATGGTGGAGCAATTGCTTACAGCGGGGCTCTCCATCTTCTTAGGGATTGTTGCTGGTCGTGTTGCAAGTTACGCTTTTCTACCATTCTTACAGAGTGCAGAGGGGTCCGCTACACAGGTACCACCGTTCCGCGTGGTCTTTGAGCAAGGAGATCTGACCAATATGTTTGTGGTCGTACTGATCATGATGGCGATTGGCGTGGGTCTACTGGTGATGAGAATGCGTAGCTTACGAATTCACCAAGCGGTGAAACTAGGCGAGGAGCGATAATATGGAGAATATGATTCACTGCGAAGGACTCGTAAAAATCTATAAAACCGAAGATATTGAAGTCGTCGCCCTTCAAGGGCTCAATCTTGAGGTGAAGAAGGGTGAAATGATGGCGATTATCGGTACCAGTGGTAGTGGGAAGTCGACACTGCTTAATATGCTTGGCGGATTGGATCACCCTTCTGCTGGAAAGGTACAGGTGGGGGAGTGGGATCTCCTCAAGGTTACAGAGGAACAGCTTGTGGAGTATAAACGAAATACTGTCGGCTTCATTTGGCAAAACAATGCCCGTAATCTCATCCCCTACTTAACCGCGCTAGAAAATGTGGAAGTACCGATGATGCTCAATGGCAAACATGATCGAGCAAAAGCCATTCACCTACTAGAAATTGTTGGACTAGGCGAACGGTTGCATAGCAAACTAAATCAGCTATCTGGTGGTGAACAACAGCGGGTAGCTATCGCGATCGCATTAGCGAATGACCCACAACTGTTATTGGCTGATGAACCTACAGGTTCATTGGACACGACTACCTCTGACCAGGTGATGAATGTATTCCGCCACGTGAATCAAGAGATGGGGGTTACTGTGGTGATTGTTACCCACGATCAGAGCTTGGCATATAAGGTTGATCGTGTTGTAGCCATCCGTGATGGACTTACCAGTACGGAATTCCTACGTAGAGAAGATGGGGAGCAATCATCTGATGGAGTAGGAGCAGGTCATGAACAGTATGCCGTTGTGGATAAAGTAGGTCGCCTTCAAATCCCTGAGGAGTATCTGCGAGCATTGCACATCGATAATAAGGTGTCACTAGAGTTCGATGGAGAAAAAATAGTGATCCATCCTCCCCATGCTCTCCATGGAAAAGCTGAGGAGACCGTAAGTTAACGTAACGAAGTAGGGATATGTCTCATCTAGTATTGTAGAACGAAATAGCGAAGGGGAGAGAAGAGTTGAAAAAGTGGTTCGCCTTAATGATGGTGGTTGTTGTTGGTCTATCGGCGGTGTTAGCAGGATGCTCCAGTGGAACTAACCAGGAGACGAACACGAAGGAACCGAAGGTCTTGCGTGTAGCAGGTGAAGGAGAGGATTGGATTCGCAATGAGTGGGTGACCTATTTTCAGGTGGCCAATCCCAATGTAGAGGTAGAATTTGTCGATATCGATCCTTATCGTAATCATCGAGGTCGATGGAGCTCTACAAACGAGGAAAGACCTGACCCAGTGCAGGAAGTTATCAAAGAGCTTGAGGATCATCCAGTAGACCTAGTCATTTTGAATAATCAGTCGATGATGCAAGCCTTGATTGATAATGGAATCGTCCAACCATTGGATACTTTTATGAAACAAGATCAAGGATTTAATCTAGACCAAATGGTTCCCGCTGTGAGAGATAAATTACAAGGGATGGGGAATGGAACACTATACACCATTTCTCCCACATTTGATACCTATGTGCTCGCCTATAACAAAGAGATGTTTGATCGCTTTAATCAACCTTATCCTACAGATAACATGACCTGGGATGACCTGTTTACCCTTGGTGAGAACTTTAATGAAGGCGAAGGGATTGAAGCTACTTATGGCGTAAGCTTAGGTGATAGCTGGGAGATTTCCCAATATATTAACATTTATGCAGCGCAGTTGGGACTCAATCCCGTGGATTTAGACACCAAGACGGCTTATCTGAATACGCCAGAATGGCGAGAGCTTTGGTCCATGTTTGCTGATGCATATGAGCAGAAAAAGATTGCCCGCCCAGTAAGATATGAAGATTATATCGATGCTGGATATAGCGAAGATCAGATTCCTTGGTCGCGTACACCTTTTCATGGCAATTTAGCCGCGATGGGCGTCATGACTCTTCAGGATGTTAGCCGCCTAGAGGATACATTCAAATATGATCGTAATGCGAAGAAATTCGCCTATGACATTGTTGCTTTCCCTAGTCCATCATCCAATACCAATATGGGGGCACCGATTCGCTTAGAATGGTTTTTCGCTGTTCCTACAAATTCAAGTAATGCTTCCACTGCATGGGATTTTATTAGCTTCAACATGTCTGCCAAGATGATGGAGGTTAAAGGACGCTCCCGTGGTATGTTAGGTACGGTTGAAGAGTATATGATTCCAACCAGCATGGAGTTAAACAAGCAAGCCTTTACTACACGTACAGAAACCCCAGAATTAAATCGAATCTTTGATTATTCCTCCTATGATCCGACTTTGGATAAGGTTCGAGAGATTGCGTGGAATGGTGAGATGTATTTTAACCAAGTAATCGAAGGTATGCTCACTGTGGATGAGGCCTTGGAAAAATATCAGGAAGATGCTGAGCGCACTCTAGCCAATTTAGAAGCGGAGGATCAGGATCAATAGCTACTTTGCTTCAAGCAAAAGATCTTGCTTAATGATGGAGAGGAGATGGAACATGAAAAAGCTTACACTGACCATATTGACAGGTATTTTACTAGCAACACTAGTATTAGGTGGCTGCTCATCTAGTAATACCAGCATCGATGGGCCAGGCAAGATTGTGATCGCTGGACAGTATAAAGAAGGAATCGAACAATATAAAACCTATTATGAGATTTCCCATGAAGGGAAAGAAGTGGAGGTCGTCTCTTTTCAGAGTGATGACCCAGAGCAAGAACGGGAAGATAGCTATACTGCAGTAAAGAGACTCTTAGATGGTGAGAATGCTCCCGATGTGCTCTTTCTAGATGTGGATACGCTATCTCGCTTAGCTGATGATGGTTATCTACAGCCCATTGATACATTAGCAAAGAATAAGAAGTATGATCTAGATAGCTTTATTCCAAGTATTATGGATTACGTAAAGAAAAAGGGTAATGGAACGCTATATGGGATTCCACTCTCTTTTTATAGTAATGCTCTCTTCTATAACAAGGATATGTTTGATGCAGCTGGTATTTCCTATCCTACAGATGATATGAGTTGGGAGGAAGTTTATGATTTAGGGCGCAACTTTAGCGAAGGCGAAGGACTAGACAGTACCTACGGTCTCCACCTTGGCTATAGCTATGAACAATTCGTTTTCCTCCAAGCTGCACAAAGAGGGGTCACCTTCATGAATGATGATATGAAGACGATCTCCATCAATACACCAGAGTGGCGGAGTATTTTTGAGGAAGGAAGAAAAGCGATTGAGGAGGGCATCGCTGCTCCCACCTTTAATTGGGAGGAAGCGATGAAGCAAGGGATTGAACCTGGCCCATTTGCTGATAATCCCTTCCTAGGCGGGAAAGCAGCCATGGCGATTCTGAGCTCTTATGAAGTGAGCTATCTCGATGAGCAGTTCCAATGGGCTGGGGAAGAAGCCAAACCATTTAACTGGGATATTGTTACAATACCAAGACAAGCAGATACTCCTGGTTATGGTGGAATGATGGGGATTAGTGATATTGTTGTAATCAACAAAAATGCATCCAATCTAGATCTTGCATGGGATTTTGTGAGCTATATCACAGGAGATGAATTAACAAAAATTCTATCCAAATCAAATTATGCAACACCTACACGGACGAAATATGTTCAAAAGGAAGGGAAAAATATCAATTATGAGGCACTTTATAAGCTAGAGCCTGTTGACTCTTATTTCCCTATTCCTGAAGAGTTTATGCAAAAATATGATGCTTGGTGGGGCGTTTTAGATCCACTTAGTTCGAATTTGACACCCATAATGGAGGGTAAGACGGATCTAGATAAGGGCTTAGAAGAGACCCATAATAAGATGCAAGAGGCCTTAGATCGAGTTATTGAAGAGCATGAGAAAAAGGCAGAGGAAGAAGGATCCACACAACCTGGATCCTGATCAAGCTGATTCAAGGATTAGAAGAGTCAACCTGTTTCTCCCTCCGAGTAGGATACTTGGAGGGAGAAAATAATTTAATCAACTATGGGAGTGTCATCATGAAAAAGTTAATGCTAACTTTATTAAGTATTGTATTCCTATTCACCGTGGTACTTACCGGCTGCTCTTCAAGCAGTGGAGCGGTAGAAGGACCTGGTGAGATCATCGTTGCAAGTGATTATCCAGATGCCTATCAACAGTATGCAGATTACTATGAAATTTCCCATCAAGAGAAGAAAGTAAACATGGTCGCATACCAAGACCCTAATTCAGAGAATCAAGAAGATCGATATGTTGCAGTTAAAAAATTACTAGATAACGAGAATGCACCAGATGTTTTATTTCTTGAACCAGAAATAATGGAACGCTTAGCTGCTGATGGTTATCTCCAACCGATTGATAGTTTAGCCAAAAATAAAAAGTATAATTTAGATGAGTACGTGCCAGGTGTCATCGATTATCTGAAGAAGAAGGGGAATGGTACACTTTATGGAATCCCGCTCTCCTTTAGCTCAACAGCCCTCTTCTATAATAAGGATATGTTTGATGCAGCTGGCATTCCCTATCCTACCGATAATATGACCTGGGATGAAGTCTATGATCTTGCACGTAATTTTAGTGAAGGCGAAGGTGCAGATCGTACCTATGGATTATCCCTAGGTTATGGATATGAAAATTACCTTTATCTTCAAGCTGCACAACGTGGATTAATGCTTATAGATGATGAGTTAAAGAATGTCTCATTAAACACACCAGAATGGCGTGAAATCTGGGCAAAAGGTCAAGAACTCATTGCTGATGGCATTATTGCACCAACCTTTAATTGGGAAGAAGCGATGGAATCTGGGGTAGAACCTGGTCCATTTGCGGATAATCCATTTATGGGTGGTAAAGCGGCTATGGCATTACTAGATTCGTTTGAAATCAATTTTATCGATGAGCGCTTCCAAATGGAGGATGAGAATGTCCAACCATTTAACTGGGATATTGTCACAGTACCCGTGCAGGCAGATCGTCCTGGTTATGGCGGTATCATCTTTGTTAATAGTGTAATTGCCATCAATAAGAATAGCTCTAACTTAGATTTAGCTTGGGATTTTGTAAGCTATGTATCTGGCGATGAGCTGGCCAAGGTCTTAACGAAGTCCAATTATGATACATCTGCACGAATAAAGTATGTTAAAAAAACTGATAAAGAAATTAACTACGAAGCGCTCTATAAATTGGAGCCTGTTGATACGATCTTACCTATCCCCATGGACTTTCTTTATAACTATGAAGGTGCCTGGGAAGTAATGAGCCCCCTCTCGGACAATTATAATCAAGTGATGGATGGTAAGATCGATGTGGATAAAGGCTTAGAAACTGCACAGAAACAGATGCAAGAAGGTCTAGAACGAGCTCTTGAGCAAAAGGAGAAGCAAACTAACGAAGGTGAAACACCTGAAGATCGTGAAGTACCAGCAGAAACGACACCGTAATGTAGAAGCTTGAAAAGATAAAACATCATGAGGACAATATTCATCCAAAGAGCTGAGGTGCGGTAAATCATGAAGAAGGCAACGCTGTCTGTTCTAAGTCTCATTTTACTATTTTCTGTGGTAGTAGCAGGTTGTTCGTCAAGTAATGAAGTGAATACTTCCAAGGAACCAAGGCAATTGCATATCGCTAGTTATAATGTAGAGTCGTTACAGGAAGAGTATGTGAACTACTACGAATTAACACATAAGAATGTAGAGATTAAAACCAGTGCCTACATGGATCAAGTTAGTAAAGATGATGAGAGACCATTTTATGAGATCATTAAATCGAAACTGGATCAAGAAGATGCTCCGGATGTGATGATTGTGGATTTGGAGACGATGGAGCGTTTGGCACAAGATGGTTATCTCCAGCCAATGGATAGTATAATCAAAGAGAGTAAAAGTAGTCTAAAAGACTTGATTCCTACGGTATTAGATACCTTAAAATTAAAAAGCGATAGCTCATTGTATGGTCTTCCTTTAAGTTTCGGTAGTACTGCACTTTGCTATAACAAAGATTTGTTTGATGCAGCCAATATGCCCTATCCCACTGATAATATGACTTGGGACGAGATCTTTCAGCTCGCTGAGAGCATGAGTAGCGGTGACGGTGAGGAGCGTATCTATGGTCTTGAAGTAGGTGGAGAAGGAAAAGCATTAGAACTCTTAGGCATACAGGCAGCACAAAAAGGTTTAATGCTTGTAGGGGAAGATTTACAAACGGTTACAGTGAATACTCCTGAGTGGAAAGCACTTTGGCAAAAGATCAAGGCATTAAAAGACGCTGATGTGTTCTCTCCTGCTTTTGATTGGGAGGCAGCAATGCAGGAAGGCGTGGAGCCAGAACCATATGCGGATGATCCATTCATGGCTGGTAAAGCGGCGATGTCAATTAAAAGTTCTTTTCAGATCATGAATCTTGATGAATCAATGATGATGATGTTAGGTGTAAAGGAAAGACCATTTAACTGGGATATTGTGACCATCCCTGTTCAAGCTGACCGACCTAATGCAGGTGGGATGATCTATGTGAATGAGATTGTTGTTATTAACAAGAATACGCCAAACTTAGAGACCGCGAAGGATTTTGTGAACTATATTTCCAGTGATGAAGTGGCTAAAGTAAAGGCAGAGAGCAATACGTATGCTTTTATCCCACGTGCAGATTACGTGAAGCAGCAGGGACTAGAACTGAATTACGAAGCCTTCTATAAGCTGGAGCCCATTGAGAATATGAATCCACTGCCAACAGAGTTAACGGAGAAGTATCAAGCTGGGTGGAATCTGATGGATATTTATCAGAAGAATTTTATGCAGATGTACAATGGTGAAGTGGATGGGGATACTGCACTTCAACAGACCCAAGTTCAGTTAGATGAAGCATTACAAAGGATTATTGCTGAGGCGGATGAATCGAAGGACACGAATGATCATAGCACGAAATAGTTTAATCGTTGACGAGCTTGATAAGTCTAGCCAAAGAAAAAGGATGTACCTCCTTCGAGGTACATCCTTAAATTTTTGCAAGTGTTAATCAAATTGGGGACCAGCTAATCGGACAGCTGCTGGAGCATGAGCAAAATGCTTAAAGTTCTCTTGGAACTTATTGGCTAACATACGAGCATATTTGTCATACTCGGATTTATCCTGCCAGGTATTACGAGGTTGTAAAATTTCACTAGGAACATCAGGACATGTTGTAGGAATATGCAGACCAAAGATGGGGTCTGTCTCATAAGCAACATTACGTAGTTTGCCTTGAATAGCCGCACGTACCATTGCTCTTGTATAGGCTAAATTCATCCGTTTGCCCACACCGTATGGACCACCAGTCCATCCTGTATTGACAAGGAAGACTTCTACTTGGTGTTTCTCCATCTTATCCCCGAGCATCTTGGCGTAGATGCTGGGATCAAGGGGAAGGAAGGGAGCACCAAAGCAGGTTGAGAACGTCGCTTGAGGTTCTGTAATGCCTCGTTCCGTCCCTGCCAGCTTGCTCGTATAACCAGACATGAAGTGGTACATAGCCTGTTCTTTCGTTAGGCGTGCAATCGGTGGTAGGACGCCGAATGCATCTGCTGTTAGGAAAAGTATAGCAGTAGGGTGACCTCCAACGCCAGGTATAACACAGTTATCAATATAATTGATGGGGTAGGCAGTCCGTGTATTCTCAGTATAGCGGTTAGAATCATAATCCAATTGACGTGTTACAGGATCCATATCTACATTCTCAAGCACAGATCCAAAGCGAATGGCATTGAAAATTTGTGGTTCTTTCTCCGCTGAAAGTTGGATACACTTTGCATAGCAACCACCTTCAATATTGAAGACCCCTTGTTCTGACCAACCATGTTCATCATCACCAATGAGATGGCGCTCCGGATCAGCAGATAGCGTGGTTTTCCCAGTCCCAGAAAGGCCAAAGAAGAGTGCCACATTGCCATCTTCCCCCATGTTTGCGGAGCAATGCATGGAGAGAACATCACGCTGTGGTAATAGGAAATTCATCACGCTAAAGATTGACTTTTTCATCTCACCTGCATAACTTGTGCCGCCGATGAGGACAATTCGTTGTTCAAAATTAATGATGATAAAGGCTTCAGAGTTGGTTCCGTCTACTTCAGGAATCGCCTTGAAGCCTGGTGCAGCGATAACACTAAACTCGGGTTGGTGTTCAGCTAACTCTTCGGCTGTTGGGCGAATAAACAAGTTATGCACAAAGAGATTTTGCCAAGCAAATTCATTGATTACACGGATGGGGAGACGATAAGTTGTATCAGCCCCGGCATATCCATCAAAAACGTAGAGGTCGCGATTTTGTAGGTAAGCCATAACCCGTTGAAAAAGCTGCTCAAATTTTTCTTGAGTAAATGGCTTATTTACATCACCCCAGGCGATTTTTTCACCTGTAGATGCTTCCTGTACAATAAATTTATCATGAGGTGAACGACCGGTATATTTGCCTGTTGTAGCGAGAAGCGCTCCATTAACAGCTAGAGAAGCTTCTTTGCTAGCTAAAGATTTCTCAATCAGGGCAGAGACAGGAAGATTAAAGGAGACACGACTTGATTCCATCAGGTGTTGCAATGAACGTTCATAAGGATTCATCGAGGGTCAATTCCTTTCTCAACACAGTAATTTTAGTATGGATGGTAGTAAACAACTTTGCTATCGTCTTAATGCAATATAGTATAGCACATTTTGTATCTCAAAAACAGTAAAAAGCGGTAAGGGACATTGAAAATTCATAAATATGCATCAATTGGAATAATGTGATATAGTATATGCTTTTATCCTTTCAATGTGACATACTAATACGAGAACCTATTGGGTATTATACAGCGCTTGTTTGTGATGTAGGAGGATTTTTCATTGCCACAACAGGAAAAGGGGTTATAATGGAGTTGTAAGCTTCATCCGTACACGCAAGGATGGAACAAATAGTGGATTAACGGAGGAAGAACATGGATGGACGAGACTGGAATAAATTTTTAATTCCATATGAACAGGCTGTTGAGGAGTTAAAAGTGAAGTTCCGTAGCATTCGTAAGGAACTGAAGAAGCGCTCAGAGTATTCTCCCATTGAATTTGTTACTGGTAGAGTGAAGCAGGTTTCAAGTATCCTAGAAAAATCCAAGAAATTAGCGATCCCTCTTGATCGTCTTGAAGAAGAGATGGAGGATATAGCAGGTATTCGAATCATGTGCCAATTTGTGGAGGATATTGAACGTGTGGTGAATCATATCCGACAACGGAATGACTTTACCATCGCTTATGAGAAGGATTATGTGAATCATCAGAAGACCAGTGGCTACCGTAGCTATCATATTGTAATTCGCTATCCTCTTCAGACCATCTATGGTGAGAAAGAGATCTTAGCTGAGATTCAGATCCGTACACTGGCGATGAATTTCTGGGCAACAATTGAGCATTCTCTTAATTATAAGTATAAGCAGCAGCTACCTGAACCGATCCAAGAACGGCTTCGTAAAGCAGCAGAGGCAGCCTTCCAGCTTGATCGAGAAATGTCAACGATTCGCGAAGAGATCATGGATGCCCAAATGATGTTTGCCAATAAGTCTGATTTGATGGCGACTACCCTGAATCGGATTCAAGAATTATATGCATCAGGTCATGTTGAAGAAGCCCAAACGATTCAAGAGCAGTTTATGCAATTGTGGGTAGCAGAGGATATGACAGCAATTTATATCCTGTATCAACATCTTAACCAACGAATCGAAGAGATTAAGCAAATATAAGCGATTCTCCGTCTTGAGTCGGAGCAGATTATAACCTTGCGACCGTTTAAAAATGCGGTCGTTTTTTTTATGCTAGGAATAGCAAGGAAGATAGGATGGAATCAGAGAATAAAGTCAGAGAGGAAAGAAAGAAGATAATGAAAGGAGCGGGAACATGTTTAAGATATTCTTGGGGTTCGGTATTCTTTTACTTGGAATAATATTACTACTTTCCAATTTAGACATCATTGCCGTAGATCTTAGTTTGGGGTCACTGTTTGCTACCTATTGGCCCATGTTGATTATTGTTTGGGGTTTTACAGAAGTGATTTATGGTCTACCGCGGTTCATTGGCGGGTTGAAGCGGAGACAACGGGGAAGCGCTCAACGTTTGATCTGGGGATTACTCATCGCATCTGTTGGTATCATCCTTCAAGGCAATCGTCTCGGTATTTTTCATGTGAGCTGGGGAGACTTCTGGAGCTGGGTTTGGCCATTACTTTTGATTTATATCGGTTATTTGATCATCTTCGCAGGGGGTCCTCGGGTTATTTATGTTAATAATCGGAAAAGGGCTGAAAGAGTTAGAAGGGATGGTGAGTTTATTCAGAAGGATCACCGCTTGATAGGGGATATTAATCTGGGTGGATCATCATGGCAGCTACAAGATATGAATCAATGGGTGGGTATCGGTGATATTGACCTGGATTTGAGCCGTGCCGTGCTATCAGAGGGAGAGACCAATATTGAGCTCTCAGGTTGGATCGGCGATGTCAATGTTTGGGTTCCAAGTGACATGGCAATTAAAGTCAATGCCAATATTCAAATTGGCGATGCCATCATCTTCCATCATGCCCAGGAAGGAGTCTTGCGAAATTTTTCATACATCAGTGAAGGATATGAAGAAGCAGATAAGAAGATCAATTTGGACATCTCCTTCTTTATTGGTGATGTGAAAGTTCGGTGGGTGGATTAAAATGTTGAAACGCTTGCAAGGAGTCCAATGGAATATTCTGCGTGTTAGTCTCTATTCAGCGATGATCGCACTCTTATTATGGCTCCTCTTTATGCTAGCGGGCTTGTTTTTAATCATGGATGAGCCGTCGGATTGGTCACAGCTTAAAGACCTGTTTGTCGAGTTGGGATTCCATGCTGGACCAAGCCTGATTTGGCTGATTCTTAGTATGCTCATCGCCATTCTCCTTACACTCCGCTATATTGGTTACCCCTGTGGAAAGCTGTTGAAAAATCGCTTGCTCTCCCTCATCGATGCCACACGGGCGGTATCGATGGGACGTTTGAATAAGCGGGTTCATAGTGAAGGATCCGATGAAATTGCTGAATTGGCCCGCCAGTTCAATGAGGTCGCTAAACGTACTGAACAGCATGTTGCTTCATTACAGAGATTAGTTGATGAAAATGTATATCTTCTTGATCAGTCGAAACAAGCTGCAGTATTGGATGAACGTCGGAAGCTAGCACGGGATCTTCATGATGCTGTAAGTCAACAGCTTTTTGCCACATCGATGATGTTGACAGCAATTCTCCGTCAATTTGAGACGCATCCTGATGAAACGAAAGCACAGTTATACCAAATTGAGAGAATGATTCATCATGCGCAGCAGGAATTGCGAGCATTGCTCATGCATCTTCGACCGATTCAGCTTGCTGACGGAACATTACAAGAAGGATTGCAGCAGCTTTTTGTAGAGCTTGCACAGAAACATCCCAATATCACTTGGGATTGGACGATTGAAGAGAATGTTAAGCTTAGTAGAGGTGTGGAAGAACAGATTTTTCGTGTGACTCAAGAAGCTATCGCCAATCTATTACGTCATTCTCAAGCGACGAAAGCAGTTTTTAAGATGGAGTGCAAGGGTCACCGTCTTAAGATCTATATCGAGGATAATGGTGTTGGATTTCAGCCTAATCAAACGAAGCAAACGTCGTATGGGCTTTTGATGATGCAGGAGCGGATTACTGAGATTGGGGGTAAGTTAAATATTCTTACCTTCCCTAACAAGGGTACGAAGCTGGATATTACTGTTCCTATCCAGCGAAAGGAGGAGAATAAGGATGGCGGAGTCGATTCGAATATTGATCGTGGATGATCACGAAATGGTAAGGATGGGTCTCCATACTTTTCTTATGACCGAAGAGGGGTTGGAGGTAGTAGGAGAAGCGAAGGATGGTAAGGAAGCATTTGAACTAGTTCGGGAATTACTGCCAGATGTGGTACTTATGGATCTGGTCATGGATGGACAGAATGGAATTGAAGCGACGGCGAAGATTCATCAATGGGTACAAGCACAAAACCAGAATATCCGTGTTTTGGTACTTACTAGCTACTTAGATCATGAAATGATCATTCCGGTATTGGAGGCGGGAGCTTCAGGTTATATTCTGAAAACCAGTAGTGCACAAGAGATCGCTAGAGCGATACGGCGATGCTATGGTGGCGAATCGGTTATCGAGGGACAGGTCGCTACCATGATGCTACAGCATATGAGAAATGCTCATCCCAAGCATGAACAACTCACACAACGCGAGCTCGAAGTATTAGGTCTATTAGGCCAAGGGAAGAACAATAAAGAAATTGGTGAAATACTTCACATTGGATTAAAAACGGTGAAAACACATGTGAGTAATATTCTTGCTAAATTGGAGCTGGAGGATCGTACCAACGCGGCCATTTATGCTAACAAACATAACTTAGTGTAGGGGCAAGACAAGATCCGAGGAATGAGGTAAAATAGATCAGATGCTCTCGTATTGGGTAGCGTGATGGAAAGGAGTACATCTATGAAGTACAGCAAATATATACTTAGCCTCTCTGTGCTCCTACTCGCTGTGACTACAGCCTGCCAAGGTGGAGCCAAGAATCCACAGCCAGCAGCACCAGAGGAGAATGAGATCATCGAGGAAGCTCCATCGGAAAAACCCGTAGAAGAGTTATTGGATCAAGCTACTTCACTCTATGCTAATGACTTAACCTCTTCTTCTATACAAGAAGCTCATTTTACCATTGAGCGGGGAGCACAAGATATTTATCCACTATTGACCCGTTGGTACCAGCTGGAGTATGACTTGTGGGTAAAGGGAGTGGAACATATCAATGCTTATACGAAGGATGGAGCACTGATTAAACCTCAACCAGGAAATCAGTTCTGGATGCTTCATGTTGCTTTTCTCAATCGCAGTCCAGAACCGGCACCTTTCTTTTGGAATATCGGGCTAGAGATGAAAAATGAACTCGCTGTGGTTATTAATGGAAAGACTGAAGATGTTGCAGAAGATGCCGCGGAAGATGAGGAAATTCTCACCTTCGATGCCCAGACCATTTTATTTAAACCTCAGATGGAACTTCCCATTGAAGAAGAAGAAAAGTATCAAGGATATGCACTTCCCAATGAGATGATGAATGCCTATGTCATATATGAAGTTCCATCTCGGTATACTTATCGAGATGTTTACGCTTTACAAGGAAAGTTGACTACCCAAACCTTTGAAAATCGTGAGCTCACTTTATTTGCGACCGTGTTTGATGAGATCCCTAATCATCAAGATTGGCTAGTGGTCAACGGTGCCCTATATATTCAAGGTGATCATGTTGTTTCACCAGAATATATGCAGGCTGCCATTCGTGGAGAAAGTGTGATGAGTATGGTGAAGGAGCAGGTCCCTTCCGACACACCACTAACGAAAGTAAAGAATGGTGACGCTTCGGTGTTGCCTGTTGGTGCAAAGGTTTATCCCCTATCCAACTCCATGGTGCTGAATGCCCTCTATTCTGCCGTGGTCGTACAAGTGGGTGAGGATGAATGGCACTATTATTATCGACCACCTGCGCAGATGTTAGATGAGGCATTACTTCGCGAAGACCCAGCCGCCATTGTAAACACACAATGTATCACTTGCCATGCTGTGGAAGGTCGTACCCCACGTTTTATGATTGAGGGCTTGGATGAACTGAGTGATGAGGAGATACTGAATCAAATCCGCAATGGATCAAAAGGAATGCCCTCCTTTGAACAATATATTTCCGAGGAAGGACTCAATAATCTAGTGCAGTATTTACGTGAGTTGAAGAAATAGAGAAAGAAGGAAGATGTGATGATGATTAACTGGCAACAAGAAGTGGAAAATCGAAAGGAGGAACTCTTTAGTAAATTGAAGGAGTTCTTAAGTATCCGTAGCGTTGAAGAGGAGGCGAGTAAGGAGGAGGGAGCTCCTTTTGGTAAAGGTGTTGCGCAAGCTCTTCAATTCATTCTTGATGAGTCAAAGGCTGCAGGCTTTAAAACCAAAAATCTAGATGGCTTTGCAGGTCACGCTGAGATGGGAGAAGGAGAAGAGTTGATTGGCATCCTCTGTCATGTAGATGTTGTACCTGAAGGTACAGGCTGGACAACTCCGCCATATCAACCAACCATTCGCAATGGTCGTATCTATGCAAGGGGAGCGGTTGACGACAAAGGGCCAACCATGGCTGCACTTTTTGCCGCCCGTATCGTTAAAGATCTAGGTCTTCCTCTCAATCGCCGTGTTCGCTTAATCTTCGGTGCTAATGAAGAAACCGGCTGGAAATGTGTAGAACACTATTTTGCCCATGAGGAAATGCCTACTTTAGGTTTTGCTCCTGACGCTGACTTTCCCATCATTTATGCAGAGAAGGGGATTATGGGTATTCGTATTCATCTCCCAATCGCTACTGACCATGGAAAAAATGTAGGGAAGCAAAACGAGTCGCAGATCCTTCTATCCCGCTTTCAGGCAGGATATCGAAGCAATATGGTGCCGGAGACGGCCATGGCTGAACTACACGGATCCGCAGGTCAGTTGAAAGAGGTAGAAGAGGGATTCCTACACTACTGTAAACAGTTCCAATTAGAAGGACATGCCAAGCTCACAGGGGAGCAGATCAATCTTCAATTGGAAGGGAAGGCTGCCCATGGCAGTATGCCTGAATTGGGTATCAATGCAGGGGTGATGCTGATTCACTTCTTAAAAGGCTTGAATATTGACGATGAGGCCAGCCGTTGGGTGAACTTAATCGATCAATTCTTTTATGAGGATACGAAGGGTGCGAAGCTCGGTGTAGCTAGGGAAGATGAAATTTCTGGTGCACTCACAAATAATGCTGGCGTTCTCTCCTATGAGCAAGGAGGTAAGAATGAAGTACAGCTCAATCTCCGTTATCCTGTCTCCTATCAAGGGGGGCCAATTTTCCAACAGGTGCAAGAAGTATTGCAGGCTGCAGGGGCTGAAGTGGAGCTCCTTTCAGATCAAGCACCGCATCATGTCAACGAGGATGATGAATTGGTCACTACGCTACAACGGGTTTATGAAGAACAGACTGGTCAACCAGCGAAGTTGATCGCCATTGGTGGCGGTACATATGCCCGTGTATTGAAACGGGGAGTTGCATATGGTCCGGTCTTTCCTGGACGGGAGGATGTAGCTCATCAGCGCGATGAATATATTGAAATTGATGATCTACTTCGCGCCACAGCCATTTATGCCCAAGCCATCTATGAGCTAGCTAAATAGTAAAGCGATTTATCCAACAGGTTCATCAATTTGAGAATAGAAAAACCAGCAAGGCAACCATGAGTTGTCTTGCTGGTTTTAAATTCCTGAAGATTAAGGACGAACCATGATATGAGTGGTAACGGGACGTTCTTTCCCCTCAGAAGGTCGATTGATGATTTTATTATTATAAACCATGGTGGTTGAGCCACCACCATCTAGATTATATGCATCGATACAGCCGATTTGCTGAAGGAAGGATTGTGTTTCTTCAAGGGTGATCCCTTTACTCCAATTGGATTGGCGACCATCAATGACGAGAAAAAGCACATCACCATTTTTTAGAACGCCCATAATGGTACGAGGCTGTCGCCGGTTCTGCCAGCTTCTTGGTATTTCCTGCTTCTTACCATCCTTGAGTAAGACAGGAAGGAAGCTGACACCATTATGCGGTTGGTCCTGCTTGAAGGCATCGAAGGATTCATAGTAGCCCCCTACAAGCTTTCCATGGGGGTCAAAACCAGCAAAGAATAGTTCCGAATAACTTGGCATAAAGGAGCCGATCAGTTCGCCATTCACCATGGTATTGCCCAGTGGGTAGTATACAGTCCTACCATGATCCCGTGCAGGATAGAAGCCGCCTCCATTAATGGCTAGAATCGCTTTGTTTCGCTTGGCTGCACTGCTTGTGGTCTCACGAGTTCCACGACCATCCTTCGCAGTGGATACATAGAAGGCATTTCCTTTATAGGCCTTGACCTTGGCCAGGTAACCGCGATACTGGTTACGATGGACAGGATAGATTTTGATATCGGCAGTTTCTGAATGGTGTGTATATGTAGGCCCTGAGCCGATTGCTCGAGCGAAATTCTGTTCGTATAACAGCTTGCCAAGGTAAGGAAGGGAAGCGGTCTGTTTTTGACTTTTGACAATCAAGGTATCCAAAGCTGCTTTTTGTGCTTCAAAGTCGCCCTTTTCACTGTTGGCCTGCTGAGAAAAGGAGTCCAATGATTGTTGAATGGAATGAATGGCAGTCTCCATTTCATTCATTTGCTGCTCTAGAGGAGCAACAGGAAGCTTTGCGCTAGAAAGATCTAATGCCAGCATCTCTTGTCCATCAAAACCCACGATTAAGACGATCCCAAGGATGGGAGCGATTAAGAGCAGCAAGAAAGCATTAAGAATGGGGAGTAATGAGCGCATCTTTCTTCAATTGCTCCAATGCTTTTTGTAATTTGGTCAGCTGTTGATCGAGCTGAGCAATTTTCTGATTTAAGGATTCCCGAACCTGTGCATTGTGGGAAAGTGTTTCGTCTGCCGTGGCAAGAGATTTACTGATGGATGCAAGATTATCTTGCAGTTGACTGAACTGTGTTGTTAGCTGAGTGATCTTTTCTTCATTAACTTGCTTCGCTTCATCAAGATTATGCTGCAGTTGGTTTAAGTGGGTCTGCGTCTCCTGTTTAAATTGATAAGCAGAGTATAAGCCTAGAAAGAAGAGCCCGCTCCAAACGACGCATAATAGGGCGATAATTGTGATTGTATACCGTTTTTGATTGGTTGATGTTTTTCTTTGTTTGCGCAGATCTTTTCGAGTCTGCTCTAGCGATTCTGCTTTCGCATCTTCACGGGGTGTTTCTAACATTATTACTCTCACTCCTCTAACCCAAAACCGATTCTACTGAATCAGGTCATCTAGAATCATTTTATAATTTTAAAAAATTGGCATTCCCACCCCAGGGCATAAAGGGGATGTGTTCTTCCATCTCCCCCATGGATAAGGGCTTCCATACGTCTAAAAAGGATTCCCAATCTAGCGTAGGCCAGCCTTTCCCTTGTAATAAAAATTTGAACCGAGTTCCATTACTATCTAAATCAAAAAGTGAACGAACCTTTGGAAGCTCGAAATCAACCTTAAGATCATAGAGTGCTTCCTGTTGCATGGCTGCATATATTTCTCCGATCCCCTGTTGAAGGAGGAAGGAAGCTTGCGTTGTATATGCGATGCTTTGGAGGTTCGCTCGGCTGCCAGCATCAATTAGTTGCGTAAAATTAACGTCACTTGTTAGATCACGATAGCCCACTCGTTGAAGCGGGTCGGTATAAAGGCGATGCGCTTCATAACAACGGATGCTATATTGTGGCGGATAGAGCTTTGAATCTAATAAATTTTCTACCACATCACCATAGTCAATACTTAGAATCCAACCTTGAGAAAGACTCTGCGCCATGGTGGTTAGCATCTTTTCAGCATCGAGGCTGATACAGAAGCGTCGTTCATTAGGCTGCGAATGGATATTCCACTCATGTAATCGTTGAGATAATGGCGGGGGCAGTGCTTTTTTGATCCAGCGGAAATTCTCATCATCGTCAGCGATACCCACATACAGTTCATAGGGCTCTCCACCTTCCCACGAAACGAGATGGGTGGGCAGGGCATCAAAGAGCTCATTACTCAAAATAATCCCTGAAATCGGATCGTCCATTAGGGAATCCCAGCTATCCAACCATGAGATCTGGATCGCTTCGTTTTCATAGGGAAGAAGCTTCTCCATCTGCTTCTTGCGATGATGCTGACTCTTCTCGATCAGCGTGTATCGTAAGGGTAAATGTTTAGATTCCTTACCTTCTAGCCATGCAGACAAAATAGCTGCAGCCAGTTCACCTTCACCTGCACCTACTTCAACGATAGTAAATGGGATAGCAGGATGAAGAATGCGATGAAAAATGGAGGATAATTGCAGGACCCCATTTGCTAACAATTGATTAAATAAAGGATGGGCGTGTGGACTGGTCATGAAGTCGCCTTGTACGCCAACTTTGGTACGTGACTGCTGGTAGTATCCTTCTTCTTCAGCATAGAGGACCATATTCATGAAGTCTCGGAAGGATATAGCGTTTTCGCTAAGAATAGCCTGCTGTAGATGTGAGAAGAGTGGTGGGTAGTGTTCCATCTATCATTACCTCCATCTTAATTTGACGTGCTTGCCCTATATATTGTTACGCTCTAAATCCAATGATACAATATTCCAAACAGGATGAATAAGCTTTAAGCAGCATCTACTTGAGATGGATAAGCAAAGTATTAATCGGATGGAGAAAGAGGTGAAGAGAATGATTCAACCTGTATTAAGCATGACAGATTGGGAGAACTTACTAGAACGGTCTCATCAATATCCTATCTTCTTTCTTAAACACAGCACACAATGTCCCATCAGTGCTAAAGCCCATGCTCAATTTCTTCAAAGTCGTGAAGAGATGACCGATCAATCGATTGGCTTTTTTATGGTGAAGGTCATTGAAGATCGGCCTGTGTCACTTGCTATTGCTGATGCTACTGGAATTCAACATGCTTCCCCTCAAGTGATGCTGATCAAGAATGGCATGGTCAAATGGCATGCTTCCCATTTTGAGATTACAGTCGCCAATATGCTAGAGGCCTATGAAAAAGAGTTATAAGTGCTGCAATAACGTGATGACAAGTCAATACCACTATGACAAGGAATGCCTTCTTGGTTTATACTTGTGAAGAGAGATTTTTAGTCGGGAGGGAATTACATATGGATCAAGGGATGAAAGATCTATTTCGGCGATTAACGGAAGCGCCAGGTGCTGCTGGGTTTGAAGACCCAGTTCGCCAGATTATGCGTGAAGAATTATCAAAATATACCCATGAGATTGTTACTGATCACCTTGGAAGTATTTTTGGTGTGCGTCGTGACCAGTCAGATGGACCTACTGTGATGGTAGCAGGACACATGGATGAAGTAGGCTTCATGGTCACCAGAATCGATGATCATGGCTTTATTCGTTTTCAAGCCTTAGGAGGCTGGTGGGAGCAGGTTTTACTCGCCCAACGTGTTCAACTGGTGACTAAAAAAGGAATTATTGAAGGGGTAATCGGCTCGATTCCTCCTCATAATCTTTCACCAGAGGCAAGACAAAAGCCAATGGAAATGAAGAATATGTTTATTGATGTGGGTGCAGATAGTCGTGAGGAAGCAGAGCAGGCTGGAATTATGCCTGGTACGCCTGTGGTTCCAATCTGTCCATTTACACCCATGGTCAATCCTAAAAAATTGATGGCCAAAGCATGGGATAATCGATATGGCTGTGGTTTGGCTATTCAATTGCTCCGCGATATACAGAATGAAACCCTCCCTAACGTCTTATATGCAGGGGCAAATGTCCAAGAAGAAGTAGGCTTACGTGGAGCTGCAACAGCAGCAAATATGATTCAACCAGACATCTTCTTTGCATTAGATGCAAGTGCTGCAGGCGATATCCCTGGCGGGGGTCCTGAAGCCTTTGGAAAATTAGGCGATGGCGTTCTTCTACGGATTTACGATCGTACCATGGTAACCCATCCGCGCCTTCGCGATTTTGTCCTTGATACTGCAGAAAGTAACAATATTCCTTATCAATTCTTTATTTCCCAAGGTGGAACCGATGCAGGTCGTATTCATACATCTGGTATGGGTGTGCCTTCCACGGTCATCGGGATCTGTTCACGCTATATTCATAGCCATGCTTCAATCATTCATACCGATGACTATGATGCAGCCGCAGCATTACTTGTTCAACTTGTTAAGGCGATGGATCGCACTACTGTGGAAACCATCCGTGCTTATTAATTGATTATCACTTTTGAACTCCTATCAACCAGCACTACTGTCCAAACTATTTATCGACTTCCAACAATTCAAGGAGGAAACTTCCCTTACTTAGTAGGGAAGCCCTCTTTAGGTTGAAACTTAATGTAGCTACCCCTGCCGCTGTTGGTAGGGATAGTTACATCATAAAATTATACGAGAGATAGATTGGCATATTTTGTGCTTGCAATGGCAAAGGAACATGTGGTACTATGAATTTTGCTTGAGACAGTTTGATGTTAGCTTGGATATTTTCTTCAAAAAAGTTGTTGACTTAAATGCTTTTCATGTGATAAGATATCTCTTGTCGTCAAACGACACGGAATACTAAATGGGTAGTAGCCAAGCGGTAAGGCAACGGACTTTGACTCCGTCATGCGTTGGTTCGAATCCAGCCTACCCAGCCATTTGGGTCATTAGCTCAGCTGGTAGAGCACCTGACTCTTAATCAGGGTGTCACAGGTTCGAACCCTGTATGACCCACCATATTTTCAATGCGAACACCTTGATAAGGTGAACCTATTTACGAGCCATTAGCTCAGTTGGTAGAGCACCTGACTTTTAATCAGGGTGTCACAGGTTCAAATCCTGTATGGCTCACCATTATCTAAATATGCGGGTGTGGCGGAATTGGCAGACGCACTAGACTTAGGATCTAGCGCCTCACGGCGTGGGGGTTCGACTCCCTTCACCCGCACCATACTTGCGCCCTTAGCTCAGCTGGATAGAGCGTTTGACTACGAATCAAAAGGTCGGGAGTTCGAATCTCTCAGGGCGCGCCATCTTTTAAAATTGTTTCACACTAAGAATCATCGGCTAAAGTCGCAACATCCTGTTGCAACACCGATGAAAACTACAGAGCATTACCAACAGGTTTTTATGCTCTGTGAGCAATATATCATTTCTTTTATCGTAGTGCGACACCGCAACCTCCGGTTGCAGGAGCGCGAGATAAATAAATGATATATGCGAACCGTCGTTCTTTGAAAACTGAACAATGGAAAAGAAGCGGACCAGTTGATTTATTTTGAGCAATCAAGCTCA